>NZ_JBCPGE010000024.1:0-71421 GCF_040914025.1 Ruminococcus sp. RTP21484sp1_RTP21281st1_A8_RTP21281_210402 | reverse complement strand
CATTAGTCGCAGTTAGCGATTAGTTTGCTGGAGCGTTGCGCCGGCGAGTGAGTAATACACATTGTCCAAATGCGTCCCTCCTGAAGAACTTTCAACACACTAAATAGCAATCGTAAAAGTTTTCGAAAAAATTTAAAAAAATTATAAAATTCCTATTGACTTTTGTCCTACACTTGATATATAATACATCTTGCGTTGAGGAAATAACAAATCAACGAAATAGGAAATGCGCCTTTAGCTCAGTTGGTAGAGCACCTGACTCTTAATCAGGGTGTCCAGGGTTCGAACCCCTGAAGGCGCACTGAAAGCACTGTTTTTGCGGACAAAGCGATTGCCGCGGGGACGGTGTTTTTTTGTGCCCTTAAAGCCAGTAAAATCAACTCTTGCCGCTTCACATCCTTCTCTAATCAATCTCTCCAATCGTTCCGACTCCAGTTCCAATACCTGTCCACCCATAATCTCACCAATTCCTTTCTTCACCCGGGGGGGATGCCTTGAAAATATAATCTGCAATTCTGTCAATCAATTCAATCAGATCTCGATAGTGTTTCTCTTTTCCCACATCCAGAAGTTCTTTCTCCAGTCTTTCCCCGATAAGTCTATATTCCTCCATCAATTGCTGAAATATGCCATCGTCTTCATCAATTTCTTTAACTCGGAAAACTCCGATATTTATCTTTTGTAAAGTAAAAAATCCCTTCCTCCTTATGCCCTATTTTGCATGAATACATTTTATTTTTCTATCCCAATTTTTCAGAAACCTAGAGCGTGTTTGAAAAATATTACTTTAAGCTTGAATCTCTTAAATAAAACCAATATACTCATATTAGAATTTTTCTGTATCGTCCAAGAGGTCGAAGCTGCTTCTGCAAAAATGAACAAACTTCAGGTTATACCCAAAATTAAAGAAGATCAGAAAACAAAGGAGGAAAAGAAATGCTTGAAAAAGGGAAAAAATTTTTAAACATCTGCTTAAGCACGTTCCTGTTGCTGTCAATAATATTCCTGTTCAGTGTACAGAATGTAAAAGCAGAGGAAGAAACGGATACGATCAATCCAGATGAAATCCAGATGTCAGTAGACAGCCTGCTCACAGGCATCAGCTCCAAAGGATTTCATCCAAGCAAAGGAAACTATCTTTCCATTCGTGCCGGAGTATCATTTAACACCGAACAGGACCTTGAGGGCATAGCCATCAATGTACGTCTTAGGATTCTAAACAAATCTGGTAAATATGTTTATGAAAAAACATACAAAAACATTGGCGGAACAAATTTCTGGGGCGATCCGGTCACTTCTTTTGACCATAAAACCATTCGCCTTGACTGGAACGGAAAACCCTCAAAAGGAAATGAAGCTGGGAAAAAGCCCACAGCCTACGCATCAAATGGCACTTACAAAGTTGAGCTTTTCTATTATGTAGAAAAGGACCAGATCTGCATAAAATCTGTCACCAAAACCAAAAGTTTTAAAGTATCTTCCAAAGCCCCATCCGGAAGCAAAGGCCTCGCAGCTTCCACCACAATTCCAGAATACACCGGAGTCGATACTGTAGACTACATGGCAGAAAAAATGATCCAGTCAGCCAAAATAAAGCTCACTATGAGCCAGGATGAAAAAGTTCGACGTATCTACCACTGGATGACTGTAAACTTCAAGCATAAACACGCCGATGAATTTGTAAAAGCCAAAAATTACTACGATCTCACCAGCACCAAAGCCCAGAAGCGGATTAAAAACTACAAGAAAAAGACTCTCCAGAACTACCAAAACGGCAAACTTATTTTCGGTGGCTCCTCCTGGTCATCCTTTATGGCTCCTTATATGCAGAAACGCGGCGGAGTCTGCAGCGACCAGGCCGCAATCTTTGTCATCCTCTGCAACCACGTAGGCGTAGATGCCGGTGTCTGCAACGGCTACTATAAGAATCTGGATGGCACCAGAGCCGGCCACAGTTGGAACTATGCCATCGTAGATGGTAAAAAATATTACTACGATGTAGACGTAGAAATCCAGAACTACAGTAAAGGTCAGGGCGATTACTACTGGTATAAAAAAACCTTAAAACAGGCAAAGAAAAATCATATCTTCCAGTAACGCCAAAATAATATCAAAAACATTATAAAGAAAGCCCTTTGTAGAGGAAATTTTCTCCGCAAAGGGCTTCTTAATATAATTCCATATTTTACCAGAATCTCATTGTAACTTCTCTATAGTTTTTCGGAGCTTCAGACAAAATATGCCCTGTAATGAACAATTTATTTTGTCAGACATTTTATGTTTTTTATCTCTAATTGTAATATTTTCCGCGAATATTCTATAATATTTTGATTTTGTAAAAGTCAATACCTTTTTGCCGATTTCTGTCGAATTTTACATTTTCATAACAATAACCAAAACATTTGTTTCGATTCCCATTATGTAAATCAACTCATCCACATGCTTTTCCATGTGGATAATGTGGATAACTTTGTGCATAACTTGATTTTTCAACATTTTTTCATATTTTTGAAAGTGGAAAACTTTCTACCTATTAATTCACCTATCCACATTTTTTTTAAGTCTTTGTGCAATCTGCTAATTTCAACACTTTTCGACATTTTCCCTTGCAAAATATCGTATTTACAATACCTTACAAAATACACACAAATCAATTTTATTCTCTCACCATTCCCCTTTGTATCGTGGCATGGTTACCGTTCGCAACCTTCACAGTAACAAGCTTCGCAATGCACAAAAATCATGCTTTGCATGATTTCGCGCCGCAATTTTCGGGTTTTCTGCGAACCTTGTTCAAAAAAGCACCTCGCAGAATGTTATCAGCGAATAACAACGTGGCAGACTCCCGTCACTGTACAAAAAGGCCGGGGAAACCTTCCCCGGCTGTAAATGTCAGAACAGGATAACCGGATTTCATATCCGTTTTATCAAATGCTCCGCTCCCTCACTCTTATTCACTAAAGAAGCCGTCCGCTTCAATGTAAGTTCCTACTCCCACAGGCGCCTCATAATCATAGTTGGAAATCTTGATTCCAGACGCAGATGTACTTGCATGGATAATCTGTCCATTTCCAATGTACAGTGCCACATGGCTGATTCCGCTTCCATAGAAAATCAGATCTCCTGGCTCCAGATCTTCCACGCTTTTTTTCGCTGATTGATTATACTGATCTGCTGCTACTCTGGGCAGTGAATAGCCAAACTGTGCAAACACAGACATTACAAACCCGGAACAGTCTGCTCCGTTTGTCAGACTTGTCCCACCGTAAACATAAGGATTTCCCTCAAACTGCAGCGCAAAATCCACGATTTGCTGACGAAGCTCTTCCTCAGAAAGTACCTCCTCTGCCTCTGCAGTCTCTGTCATCCCAGCTACAAATGCCTCGCCCGCCTTTTCCACAGCAGCCTTAGTCGCTGCAAACGCAGTCTGTGGAAAAATCATCTGAGAACAGACCGTTATACACATTGTCATTCCGCAGATCAGTTTTTTCATTTTATTTTTTAACATTCATACACCTCTCAATTTATATAAAATCGCCCTTCAAAATATTACATTTATATTAAGCATATGTAACAATTACGCATAATATCACAACAATCTGTTACCGTCAATTTTGCTCCCACAAATAAAAAAATCGACTTTTCCGTGAAATCCAACAACTTCCCCATGACATCCCCAACTAATTTCGTCATTCCCGTCAGTCTTATACACAAAATACACATAATCTCAAAGCCATGGAACCAAATATTTCGCATACTACACTGAAATTCTCAATAATATAGTAGAAATCCCCCAGAGCAGAGGGCATCCTATGTCAAACAGACCAAAATTCACCGCCGCTATTCTGGCTTTTTTTCTTATTATCTGCTTCACATTTTCCTGGCTTTTCAGTCATGTCTTCTCCGAAAATGCCCGCTTCGAAAACTTCGCGGAGTCCATATTTGAAAAAGAGGTTTCCGGAAACGCCCTGAATCTTCATTATTCCCTGGCTTATCCGGAAAAACAGGGCATCTCACGCCCCCGCGCTACCCTTGGCACAATACATCCCAACAATGAAAAAGCCTCAGCCCAGTGCCAGGAATATGTAAAAAAGCTGAAAAAATTTTCCCAGTCAAAGCTCAGTACTTCCAATCGCCTGACCCTTGATCTGCTCCTCCTTTACTACCACACCGAAGCCTCTCTGGGCGACAATTATCTTTTGGAAGAGCCGCTTAGCCCAAGCCTCGGGATCCAGGCGCAGCTACCTGTACTGCTGGCGGAATACTCCTTCTACACCAATCAGGACATCACCGACTACCTGAATCTGCTCTGCAGCACAAAAGAATATTTCCAGAGCATTCTCGCCTTTGAACAGACAAAATCTGATGCCGGATTTTTTATGTGCGACGAAACCCTGGAACGCATTCAGGACCAGTGCCGTGCTTTTATTCAAAACCCGGATTCCAATTATATGCTGGAAATTTTTTCTCAGAAACTAAAAGCCTATGGAAAGCTTTCCGAAAAGGACCAGGAACAGCTGAACCTGACCCATAAACAGATTCTGAAGGAAAAGGTTCTCCCCGCATATCAAACGCTGATAGAAGGTCTGGAGCAACTTCGGGGAACAGGCAAAAACACCGGAGGACTGGTCAATTTTTCCGGTGGAAAGGAATATTACCAATATCTTCTAAAAAGCCAGGTGGGAATCTACATACCTGTGGAAAAACTGGAAAAGCGCCTCACCCAGCAGCTTTCCACCGATTCTCAGGAAATTTCAAAACTTTTGAAACAGTATCCACAACTTCTCACATTGCTAAATGAGAAAACGGATTTACCAGATATGGAGCCCACACGGATCATGGAGCTTCTGGAAAAAAATATCCGGCAGGATTTTCCCTCTATTGCTTCTGCAGATTTCGAAATCCGGTCTGTACATAAATCCATGGAAGAATTCCTCAGTCCGGCATTTTACCTGACACCGCCAATGGACACAGGAGCGCCAAATGTTATTTACATCAATCATGGACGGCAGATTTCCAATTTGGAGCTTTTTACCACGCTGGCGCACGAAGGCTTCCCCGGTCATCTTTACCAGACCGTTTATTTCGGACGACAAAGTCCGTCCCATATCCGGTATCTCATCGATTACAGCGGATACGTGGAAGGCTGGGCCACTTATGTAGAAAGTTACGCGTATGATTATGCAGCAGATTATCTGTCTGCCGGCACCTTATCCTCACAGGAAGCTTCTGCCTGCACGCGACTTTCCTGGCTGAACCGCAGCGTGAATCTGTGCATTTACTCCCTGTTGGATGTGGGAATCCATTACCACGGCTGGACTCCTGCGCAAGCCGCCCGCTTCCTGAAACTTTTCGGAATCCGTGATGCTGCTGTCACGGCCGAGATTTACCGATATATCACCGAAACACCTGCTAATTATCTGAAATACTATGTGGGATATCTGAATTTTCTGGATCTGAAAGAAGAACAGCAATCCCTCCTTGGCGAAAACTTTGATCTGAAAAGTTTTCATCAGAAGATACTGGAAATCGGCCCTGTGCAGTTTCCGGTTTTGCGAAAATACATGAACGAGAAATTGTGATTGCCTCTGAAGCTGCAGTATTTTCGCCCGGCTTCTGCCTGTCAGGTCCACGCGCAATATTACCCGAAAATTCCCGAAATGCTGTAACATTTTTTTAAATATTTATGTAATAACTTCTTTCTTTGAGCACAATAATTTGCTATAATGAACTCACATTGAAAATATGCAGGAGCAATCTAATTTTCTGACCCTGCTGGTCATATTTTCCTACATTAGAGAAGGGCAAAATCATGAAAAAACGAGATAATCTCCCATTAAATTATAAAGAACGCCTGAATTCCAGAACCAGCTTTCTGGTATCCATCGCGGTTCTGGTGGTTCTCTGCCTGGTGTTTAACCAGATGGACTACACCATGATCCGCCAGCCAGCCGCCCAGGCGAAAAAAGCAGCTGACTTACAAAAACAGAAGGAAGAAGAGGCAGCTGCCACCACCCAGGAAGTCACTACAGCCACAGTTCTTGCAGTTGGGGATAACCTGGTTCAGCCAAGTCTTCTTGCATCCGGTCAGTCAGAAACCGGCGCCTGGAATTATGACAGTGTTTATACCAATCTGAAATCCGATATACAGGCTGCCGACATTGCTATGGTCAATCAGGAAACACCTTTCACCACAGACCACAGCGCAGTCAGCGGTACCGCGCCTTACGCCACTCCTACAGAGGTTGGCGACGCACTTGTAAATGCCGGTTTTAATGTGATCACATCTGCCACAGCACTGATCGATGACAATGGTTCTTCCATGATCAACGAAACTTTAAATTACTGGGAAACCAGCCATCCGGATGTCACTCTGGTTGGTATTCATAAGAGCCAGACCAGTACAAATACAGCGAAAATTGTAGAGATAAACGGAATCAAAATTGCATTCCTTGACTATACTTTCCCGGCATATGGAAGCCAGTCCGGAATCTCCGATAGTTCTGACACTTCCGGAGACTCCACAGGATCCGATAGCTCCACAGACGGCACGGACAGCTTTGTTTCTGATAACTCAGCAGGTGGTACCGACGGCTCAGCAGACGGTACTGATAGTTCTGCTTCCGATAATTCAGCAGATACTACCGGAAGTTCAGCCAGCTCCGGAAGCACAGCTACATCATCTTCCAGCAAAGGTTCCATGATTGACACATTCAATACTGCCGATGTTGCAACCGCCATCAAACATGCCAAAGCTTCCGCAGACTGTGTGATTTTCTCTGCAAACTGGGGCAAGACCGAAGAACCAATGCCTACCGAATACGAAAAAGAATGGGCCAACTTCCTTATGGAGCAGGGTGTTGACGTTGTGATCGGAACCAATCCGAATGTGCTCCAGCCATATGGCTACCTTACAGATGACTCTGGCCACAACATGCTGATCTACTACTCCCTTGGCAACTTTGTTACCGGTCAGGAAACACTGAAGCAGCTTCTTGGCGGAATGGCAGCCTTTACCATTCAGAAGACCGTAAACGGCGACCAGACCAGCATCCAGATCCAGGATGCCACACTGACACCGCTGGTTATGCATTACAGCTACGATACCCCGGAATATGCACCATATAAGCTGGACGATTATACGGACGCTCTTGCAGCTGCACACAGCGTCCGCCAGTCCATCGGAGATGAATTTTCCCTGGAAAATCTTCAGACAAAATATGATGAAATCATGTCCATGAACGTCACACCATCTACTAAGACAGACCTTCTGGATGTCACATTTGATTCCGATGGAAATATGCTGGATTCCAACGGAAATTATGTGGAGGATAATGATTCCATCACCTCCTCCTGGTACTATCAGACACTTGCCACCCAAAGCAGTTCCAGTTCTGACGGCTCTGGATCAGGCAATTCCGGATCAGACAGCTCAGACGCATCTGATGACAATTCAGAAGGTTAAATGTCACTGTTCACCGGTAACGTTCCGCGAGATGTTTGTGTGAACAAAGTTCATACAAAACCCGAAACCTTTGACGCGAAATCATGCGAATGCATGATTTCTATGCATTACGAAGAGCGTTTCTGTGAACAGAGTTAGCAGAACCAAAAATAAATTACGCCCCATACCAGGTTCAATATTACTAATGACAAAATCTGCAGTACTATAATATATAGGCTGCAGATTTTTGTTATTCCGGCATTCCAAACATTTTTTTGTCATCAAATGGCTGGTATACAATTCCTATTTACTGCAAATCAGATAGTATCTATGTCTTATTGTCACGAAAACCAGTCATTTATCACATATAGGTTGTTTTTTCAGACAAAATCAGATAAAATTTATAGTAGAGTAGTAACGATTCCGCACATTCACAGTGATATCCTTCTGGATACACAGAAATCATGTTTTTTACGATTTCGCGCCGCATTTCTCGTTTTTTCTGTGAACTTCGTTCACAAAAACACCTCGCGGAATAATGTCTGCTGAATCGTTATGTAGAATAATTAATAAAATCATTTTCGGACAATAACTGTACAAATTAACGAAACCACTATGTCTGCTCACACAGGCACCACCAGATATGAAATTCATGATTTCTGCGCCAATGCACTCCTGCTATTGGCATCAGGTGGCATTCGTTTACATAATTTTTCCAGTCATTGACCGGTCAAAAAGAAAGGAGTTACAATATGGGACTTATTAAAGCAGCACTTGGCGCCGCAGGCGGTACACTTGCAGATCAGTGGAAAGAATTTTTCTACTGTGATGCCATCGACAATGACGTTCTGGCAGTAAAAGGTCAGAAGCGCACCTCCAAACGTTCCTCCAATACCAAGGGAAGCGACAACATTATCACCACCGGATCCGGAATCGCAGTCGCAGACGGACAGTGTATGATGATCGTAGAGCAGGGCAAGATCGTTGATATCTGCGCGGAACCAGGCGAATACACCTACGATGCTTCTACCGAGCCAAGTATTTTCTCTGGAAATCTGGGCGACGCCATCATGAACACTTTCCACACCATTGGCAAGCGTTTCACTTTCGGCGGTGACACTGGCAAAGACCAGCGTGTTTACTATTTCAATACCAAAGAACTGGTGGACAATAAATTCGGAACTCCGAACCCGATTCCATTCCGTGTTGTAGACCAGAACATCGGACTGGACATTGATGTTTCTGTCCGCTGCAGCGGTGTTTATTCCTACCGCATTGCAGACCCACTTCTCTTCTATTCCAACGTCTGCGGAAACTTTGAACAGCAGTACGACAGAGAGCAGATCGAGGGACAGCTGAAAACAGAATTTATCTCAGCTCTTCAGCCGGCATTTGCCAGCATTTCCCAGCAGGGAATCCGTCCAAGCGCACTTCCGGCTCATGCACTGGAACTCTGTGATGCCATGAATCAGGCTCTCACCCAGAAATGGAGTCAGCTTCGTGGTCTCGTGATCGTATCTGTTGCCATGAATCCGATCACTCTTCCTGAGGAAGATGCCCAGATGATCAAAGAAGCTCAGCGTATGGCTATCCTCCGCAATCCTGCCATGGCAGCCGCTACTCTTGCAGGAGCACAGGCAGACGCCATGAAGACAGCAGCAGGCAACGCTGGCGGTGCCATGACCGGTTTCATGGGCATGAATATGGCAGGCATGACTGGCGGTTTTAACGCACAGAATCTTTACGCTATGGGACAGCAGCAGGCAGCTCAGGCACAGCAGATGGCACAACCACAGCCAAATCCGGCCGTATCCCAGGCTCAGGCAGGCGGTTCTGCTCCGGCAGCCGACCAGTGGAAATGCTCCTGTGGTGCTTTGGTTTCCGGTAATTTCTGCCCGGAATGCGGCGCGAAAAAGCCTCAGGCGCCTGCAGCAAATGCAAGCTGGACCTGTTCCTGCGGTACTGTAAATACAGGCAAATTCTGCACCAACTGCGGTTCTCCGAAACCGGCTATGAAGCCTCGGTACCGCTGTGACAAGTGCGGCTGGGAACCGGAAGATCCAACCAATCCGCCGAAATTCTGTCCGAACTGTGGCGATCCATTTAATGAAAACGATACCCAGTAAAAAAGCAGCATAAAAGGAGATGAACTATGTCCGATTTACTTGAATATAAATGCCCCTGCTGCGGCGGAGCAATCGAATTCAACAGTAAGCTCCAGAAAATGAAATGTCCTTACTGCGACACTGAATTTGATATGGAAACCGTCAAAGAATTTAACGAAGCAGCAGCTAACCAGCAATCTGATGAATTGAACTGGGAAAGTGCTTCAGACAACTCCTGGAAGGAAGATGAAGCCAGCGGAATGTCCGTTTACATATGCCAGTCCTGCGGCGGAGAAATCGTTGCCGATGAAAGCACAGGTGCTTCCTCCTGCCCATTCTGCGGCAATCCGGTAGTAATGTCCGGCAAATTTTCCGGTACCCTGCGTCCGGATTTTATCATTCCGTTTAAGCTGGACAAAAAGGCAGCCAAAGAAGGTCTGACCAAACATCTTCACGGCAAGATCCTTTTACCCAAAGTATTTAAAAAGGAAAATCACATTGACGAGATCAAAGGTGTTTATGTGCCTTTCTGGCTTTTTGACACCGACGCCTCTGCAGATATCCGCTATCATGCCACCAAGACCCGTTTCTGGAGTGACAGCGACTATGATTATACGGAAACCAGCCATTACTCTGTTTTCCGGGCTGGAAACATCGGGTTCGACCAGATTCCGGTAGACGGTTCTTCCAAAATTGACAATGATTTAACAGAGTCTCTGGAGCCTTATGTAATTTCCGAGGCTGTGGACTTTGCCACTCCTTACCTGGCAGGATACGTTGCGGACAAATATGATGTATCCGCAGAAGAATCTGCTGAGCGCGCCAACCAGCGTGTAAGAAAAGCCGCTGAAGATGCTTTTCGCGATACGGTCATCGGTTATGACAGCGTTACCCCTGAAGATACCCGTATTCAGTTAAAAGGCGGTAAAACCCACTATGCTCTTTTCCCGGTATGGCTTCTTTCCACCACCTGGAAGGGCAACCACTATCTGTTCGGCATGAACGGACAGACTGGTAAATTTGTAGGAAATCTGCCTGTAGATAAAGGTATTTTCACTAAATGGTTCCTTGGACTTACTGCAGGTTTTTCCGTTGCTGCTTACGCCATTGCATGGCTGATTCACACATTTTGTTAAGGAGGAACATGCCATGAAAAAACAATCATTTGGAATTATTCTGGCGGCAGCGCTGGGAGCAGGAAGCCTTTTCAGTGCAGTTATTCCAGGCACAGATGCGCTTTTTAATACTGCTTTGCCAGGTACGGGAGCTGTTATGGTACAGGCCGCAGCTTCCAACAGCTTTGGCGGATCCGACAGCGAGGAAGATGACTCTTATCAGGACTTTGCAGCCTCCGAATTTTCCCTTGTCCTGGACGAGGCAGATCTTCTCACAGATGAGGAAGAATCCCAGCTTCTGGATAAGCTGGAAGCCATCACCGGGGAATACAACCTGGAAGTGGCAGTTGCCACAGTAGAGTCTAAAGAAGGCAATGAGATGAACTTCTTTACAGACCATTTCTTCGATGAGAATGGATACGGAACCGGCGAAAACCACGACGGAATCCTGTTCATGGTCAGCATTGGCGACCGTGAATGGCACATTACCACCCACGGATATGGTATGACTGCGTTTAACGATGACGGACTTGCTTATCTGAAGGAAAATGTAGAGCCTCTGTTAAAGGATGAAAACTTCTACGGCGCTTTCGATACCTACGCAGATCTGTGTCAGGATCTGTTGGAAATGGCTGCTAACGGGGAGCCTTATACAGAGCCCTTTTCTCCCATATGGATTCTCATTTCCCTGGGAATCGGTCTTGTGCTTGCGTTTCTGTGCACCATGGGCATGAGAGCCCAGCTGAAAAGCGTACGGACACAGGACAGCGCAGTGGATTATGTGCGCCAGGGAAGTATGGAACTGACAAGATCAAACGATATTTTCCTGTATCACACAGTTACCAAAACAGCGAAACCGAAGGATAGTGACAGTTCCTCCGGCGGCTCAGACAGCGATCACGGAGGTACAGGCGGAAGCTTCTAAAAAAGATTCCTGCTTGCAGAATTCTCCGCCTGCGGCAGGTCGCCTCGAACGGCACCTCCCCTTCTGCCGCAGTGCGATTCTGCCTGGTAATAGGAAATTCCAACAGCATTTTCTATTACAACAAAAAAAGAACTCGATTCATACATGGCGAATAAATGTACTTAGAGCCTCTTTGAAAAAGACTCCCGAATTTATTTGCTTTGAATCGAGTTCTTTTTATATATCAGCTAAACGGACATTTCACCTGCCGGCAGCATCACCATATAGGAAAGCCAGCTGGATCAGTCGTCTTCCATCTCCTCTTTCTTCTTTGCAGTCTCAAACACATAGTCATTTCCCGGAAGAACGGCGTTCAGCAGGATTCCTACAATTGCAGCAAGTGCAAGTCCTGTAAGAGTAATATGTGCGCCTGCGATGGTAAATGTAAGTCCATCGGAAATGCCAAGACCACAAACCAGGATAACCGCTGTAATAACCAGGTTACGGGAACGTGTCAGGTCTACTTTGTTCTCAACTACATTACGGACACCAACAGCAGAGATCATTCCATAAAGAATAAAACTGATACCACCGATGATCGCAGACGGAAGGGAACTGATCACCTCAGCCATCTTCGGGATAAAGCTGAGGATAACTGCATAAATAGCAGCCAGACGGATTACCTTCGGGTCGTAAACACGGCTCAGAGCAAGAACACTGGTGTTCTCTCCGTAAGTTGTATTTGCAGGTCCACCGATCAGTGCTGACAGAGAGGTTGCAAGTCCGTCACCCAGAAGTGTACGGTGAAGCCCCGGGTCTTCGATGAAATTGCGGTCAACCGTTGCGGAAATAGCAGAAATATCGCCAATGTGCTCCATCATGGAAGCAATTGCGATCGGTGCCATTGCAAGGATTGCAGTAATGTTAAATTTGCAGAGGAAGAATTTCGGAACACCTACGATCGGCGCACTTGCTACTCCTGCAAAGCTGAGGATAGCACTTCCATCTGCGTTTGTCATACCCAAGGCATTCATGATCAGGGCAACCACATAAGAAACAACAATACCCATCAGAATCGGAATAATACGGAACATTCCAACGCCCCAGATGTTGAAGAAAATAACAGTTCCAAGTGCGATCAAAGCAAGGATCCAGTTCTGGGATGCGTTGCTGATTGCAGACGGTGCAAGGCTAAGACCAATACAGATAATAATCGGACCAGTTACAACCGGAGGCAGATAACGCATGACGCGCTTTACGCCAATTACCTTAACGATCATTGCAAGTACCAGATACAGAAGTCCTGCTACAAACACACCACCGCATGCATATGGAAGCTTCTCTCCATAAGACATGTTGGCAAAAATTCCGGTGTCAAGCTCTGCAACGGTGGCAAATCCGCCAAGAAATGCAAATGATGATCCTAGGAATGCAGGTACCTTCAGCTTAGTCAGTACATGGAACAGAAGTGTTCCAAATCCGGCACAGAACAGGGTTACCTGAATGGATAAGCCCTCGCCGTGAAAATAGTTGTTTACCAGGATCGGCACCAGAATGGTAGCGCCAAACATGGCGAACATATGCTGGAGCCCCAGAATCAGCATCTGTGGGATTCCCAGCTTTTTGGCATCATAAATGCCCTCAACTCTGAATTTCATAAATATAGTTCCTCCTTTTCCCTTAGAGCCTGTTCACAACCTGACTGGTAACGCACTTCACACTGTACAGAAATCATACATTCGCATGATTTCTTCCAATACGGTCTATACTGTGAACAGCAATCGTTACTGTTCACTGGTAACGTTCCGCGAGGCGTTTTTTGTGAACAAAGTTCACAGAAAACCCGAGAATTGCGGCGCGAAATCATGCGAATGCATGATTTCTGTGCATCGCGAAGCGCGTTACTGTGAACGGAGTGAACAGTAACCAGCAATCTTGTTATAGTATAAAGTATGCGACAAATTTTTACAATTATTGACTTTCTATAGAAAGTGCGATATGATTTTTACAGTATTCCCATAGAGCATTTTCAATACGCTCTGGAACCCGTTTAAAAAAGGTTCTGAAGGGATTGTTAGTTCCTGTTCACTGGTAACGTTCCGCGAGGTGTTTTTTGTGAACAAAGTTCACAGAAAATCCGAGAAGTGCGGCGCGAAATCATGCGAATGCATGATTTCTGTGCATCGCGAAGCGTGTTACTGATCACGGAGTGAACAGTAACGATTGTTATTGCATAGGGCAATGGCAACTTTATCACACTACGGAGGTTTTTATCATGTCAAATTTTTCAGATATGGACAATGTTTTTATTATGGATCACCCGCTGATCCAGCATAAGATTTCCATTCTTCGTAATAAGGAGACCGGAACAAATGAATTCCGCAAACTTATTGAGGAGATTGCAGTTCTTATGGGTTTTGAAGCTCTTCGCGATCTTCCCCTTGAGGATGTTGAAGTTGAGACTCCTATTGAGACTTGCAGAACTCCTATGATTTCTGGTAAGAAGCTTGCTGTTGTTCCTGTACTTCGTGCAGGTCTGGGTATGGTAAATGGTATCACCACTCTGGTTCCATCTGCCAAGATCGGTCATATTGGTCTTTACCGTGACCCGGTTACTCATGAGCCTCATGAGTACTATTGTAAGCTTCCGGATCCTATCGACCAGCGTCTCATCGTTATGGTTGACCCCATGCTTGCAACTGGCGGCTCTGCTATCTCCGCTGTTAACTTCATCAAACAACATGGTGGAAAGAGCATTAAATGTATGTTTGTTATCGCTGCTCCGGAAGGTCTGAAACGACTTCATGAGGTGCACCCGGATGTGCAGATCTATGTAGGACATCTGGACAGAGAACTGAACGACCGCGCTTATATCTGCCCGGGACTTGGCGATGCAGGCGACAGAATTTTTGGTACTAAATAGATTTTTGACCAGAGCATATTTAAAAAAGGCTGAATTCCGGAAATTATCTCATTTCCAGAATTCAGCCTTTTTTTGCCCGATCATGCTTTTTCCATCTTCGCCTTATACTCTACGCAAAGCATGGTAATATCATCAAACTGCGGTGCCTCTCCCACAAAAGCATCAATATCTTTTTTCACTTCAGGCAGAATTTCTGATGGTGTTCTGTCTTTTACACGATTCAGAACCTGCTCCAGACGCTCCATTCCATAAAGCTGATTTTCTACATTTGTAGCCTCAGTCACACCGTCTGTATACTGGAAGATCAAATCTCCCACATCCAGCGTCATACTGCCGGCTTTATAGTTCATATCTTCAAATCCAGCAAGGACAAAGCCTGGACGAATCTTATATGCCGCAAAACTGCCGCCTGCTTTACAGATAAATGGCATTTCATGTCCAGCATTTACGAAACAGAACTCTCCTGTCACCAGATCCAGCACACCTTCAAAAGCAGTGATAAACAAGCCTTCACTGTTTGCCTCACAAAGAAGATTATTTACAGTAGAGAAAACCTCCCCCAAATCTCTTCCTGGTGTAGTGTGATCCTTGATAAGCGTTTTTCCAATGACCATAAAGAGCGCAGCCGGAACACCTTTTCCGGATACATCGGCCATAACAATTGCCAGATGTGTCTCATCTACCATGAAGAAATCGTAAAAATCACCGCCAACTTCCTTTGCAGGTGTCATAGTTGCATAAATATCAAATTCCTTACGATCCGGAAAAGCCGGGAAAATACATGGCAGCATGGATGCCTGAATATTCCTGGCGATATCCAGCTCAGTGCCGATTCGCTCCTTCTCAGCAGTCACTTTGGACAGATTGGCAATGTAATTTTCAAGCTCTTCCATCATAAAGTTGAAAGAGTCACTTAGTGCCTCGATCTCATCACCAGTTTTCATAGTAATTCTCTGATTCTCAAACTTTCCGCTCTCTGTAATCTCCTGGGTAAAATCAGCCAGCCTGCTGATCGGTCTGGTGATTGTCTTTCGCACAAAGACAATATACGCAGCCATCGTCACTGCGATAATGCAAAAAGAAATCAGAAACATATTGATAAGAAAGGAATTCAGATAATTCCTGACCTCTTTCATATCCAGAATATACTGAATTTCTGCCAGAGCCTTTCCATTCTCGTCCAGAATCACCGAAATGCCCGTGTAATTATAGCCATAGCTGTTGTCCGTCACAAGCGGATGATCCACACCTTTATTCTGCTGATACTGGTTCCATATGGTAATATATTTCTCCATGTCAGCAGGATCATCAGGATTTGCAGCATCAGTGTACAAAATGTCACTTCCATAGGCAATCTGATTCGCAGGATCATCTCCCAATTCCTCAACCAGGGCATCTATGTAGAAATGAACACTGTCTTCATCCGGAACAACCAGAGACAGATATGTAGCATCGCCGTCCTTTTTCAGCTTGTTAAACAGCGTGACCATTTCCGAATATTCTTCTGTCTTGTCCCCGCCTTCTGCCAGGATTTTCTTCACATCCGAAACCGACATCATATCTGCAATACTATTGCTGTTCGTCATTACCCTCTGTGCATATAGATTTTCCAGATAGGATCTGGAGCTTCTATAACTGAAAAGAGAAATGGCAATGGTAAGGATTACACCGATCACGCCAAGTGAAAGTATAAATTTAGGAAGAAGTTTTATTTTCATTTGCAATTCCTTTCCTTAACTTTCTTAAAATAAACCTCTGCATCACACTTGCAGCGTCCTTTGCAATATGGACAATAAAGTTCTTTTTTATTATACCAGATCATCTTTGCAGAAAAAAGATGAACAAACCTGCATTCCTGAAGTGCCTTTTCCAGAGGAACTTTACCGCCTGCATTCCAGCAGATGATAAACACTTCCCCTATGCCCTTCTCCGCAAACTGCCTCAACGCATACTTCATAAGCCAAACTGCCAGTCCCTGTCTGCGAAATGTTTCTTTTATTCCTACAGACTGGATCTTTCCAACAGGTGCCAAAGTATCTTGTTGGCATACCTGTTGAATTTTCTGTTCCGTAAGCCTGGTATCCTCTGCAATCTGCTTCTCATTGGTAAGATAGTAATAAATATATCCTGCAAGCTCTCCTTCTGCAGTTCTCAGCAGAAGGAATGCCCGTTCACTGCTTCCAATGGCCTGCTCAAGCTCTTCTTTCTGATACAGATTTTCGCCTACGCACCTGTCCATAAGCTGCAGTGTTTCCTCAATATCCTCTTTTTCCAATGAATACAGACAAAATTCTCTGCCAGAAGCCCCAAACCTCCCTGTCTTTTGTGTCATAAGCTTCCCTTCTCACAGGACAAAATCTGCATGCCCATTGTAATCTCCGATTCCTCACTCAGAATCAGCTGCTGAAGTTCTTCATAATTCTTCTTCAGCCAGTTCTGCCAGTCCTGATATTTTCTGTTATCCGGTTCTTCCGCCAGCAAGATTTCCACATCCTCGGGCAAATAGGAAAAAAAGGTCTGGAAAATATCTTCTTTTTGCTGCTGTTCGCCTTTGGCAGCGGAAATCCCCTTGCACCAGACATGGATATGATCGTATCCGCAGTTGGTCAGCCAGCCGGGAACGGCCTGACCGGTTTCTCTTTTTCCTGCGTATTTGTCCTCTTTTAAGATATCCAGAAACTGTCCAAGAAGATTCTTTTCATCTGGAGCCAAAGTGGATATGCGGTCATTGCTTTCTGTGATAAAAATCACTCCGCCTTTTTTCAAAAAATTCTTCAATGTGCGAAGCAGCTTTTCCCCATCATGCAAATGCATTAATACAAAAGAAAGACAGATCAGATCAAATTCTCTGTCTTCCGGTTCCGTGCATAGCTTCTGAAAATCCGCGGAAAACGAATCCCGATCCACATCCATCTGATAAAAAGAAAATTTAGTATTTCCGTACTGACTGTTGGCTCTTTCCACAAGCTGCTGATTATACTCCAGGCCAATCACCCTGGAAATCCTGTCATCTGAAAAGCGGTGAAAGGTTCGGGCTCCATCATTGCAGCCAATATCCAGAACAGAAAGTTCTGACTTTCCCTTAAAAAAATGCTCTAACGCAGGTTTCTCTGCCTGTGACAACAGCAAATTCTGTCTTCTCAGTCGTTCCCTCTCTTTTTTTTCCTGAAATACTAACTGACTTTGCACTACTTGTCTCCTTGTCCGTCAAAATTTATGCTCTGAATAATAACCGCTTCGCATTCTCTTCCGTCACTGCAATTACTTCTTCTGCAGTAATTCCCTTGATCTGCGCCAGGGCTTCTGCAACATAGGGCAGATTCAAGGAGGAATTTCTCCTGCCTCGATTGGGCTCCGGTGCCATGTAAGGGCAGTCCGTTTCCAGAACGATCTGGGACAGCGGCGCTATGGCAGCTACTTCTTTCAGCTTCTTTGCATTTTTGAAAGTAAGCACGCCGCCAATGCCAAGATAAAGTCCCATTTTCAAATATTCCGCCGCAATCTCCTTACTGTAGGAAAAGCAGTGAATGATTCCTCCGAACATATCTTTTTTCATATATTCCTTTACAATCTCCAGAGTGTCCTCGGCTGCATCCCGGCTGTGGATCATAAATGGCAGCTTCTCCTCCCTAGCAATGTCCATCTGCGCCCGGAACATCTCCTGCTGCTGTTTATGCTCTGCCTCTTCCTTATGCCAGTAGTAATCCAGACCGATTTCTCCGATGGCGACCATTTTCTCCATATGGGAAAGACGCCGGATCTCATCCAGAGTATCCTGTGTCATAATTCCTGCATCGTCGGGATGAACCCCCACTGCGCCATACACAAAAGGATACGCTTTCATCAATTCCAAGGTCCCGCCAAATCCTCCGACGGACGCGCACACATTTACAATACAGCCCACTCCCCCGTCTTTCATGGAAGAAAGGAGCTGATCTCTGTCTTCGTCAAATGCCTCATCATCATAATGTGCATGTGTATCAAATATCATTTTTCTGCCTCATTTTTCTTTGAGATACAACAATTATAGCATACAAAAATTATACCAGTAAAGTGTTATAAACCGCTTTTTGAAAGTTCTATTTCAGTGTTCCGGTCTTCTCGGCGGCTTCACATCACTTTATAAATTTATAAAAAGCGGACATGTTTACTGGTTCACTGCATCCATAGCAGGAATAAATGCTGTCATCGGCTCCGTCCTTGGCGCAAAGCTTAATCTGATCCTCTCAGCCAAATATCTGCAGATAATAATGGTACTACTCCTTCCCGTTGCAGCGGTCTTCATCCTTGCCAACAAAAGCTTAGGCGAAGAAAGCAAGATGGACACCCTTTCCAGAAGACAGCTTGCAATCCGGGCGGTACTCATTGGTCTGATATTAGGTGCCTACACAGGTTTTTACGGTGCCGGAGGCGGTGCATTTATTTTGCTTGCTTTTACCACGCTTACCAAACTGGATCTGATCACAGCTTCCGGCAATACCAAGGACAGTGACGGAAAATGAAAAACCAGATGAAAATGATCGCATATGCTGTTGAACCGGAAGAACTTCCTGTTTTTGAGAAGTATTACCAGAATTACAATATAGACCTTAAGCTTCTCAGCGAAAAACCTACACTAAAAAATACTGCCCGTGGTTCCATCATTGATTCAACAGCACTTATCAAAGCACTTGAAAGCGGCCATATTGCAGGAGCAGGTCTTGATGTAATTGATGGAGACCGGAATATTTATTACCGGGATCACAAAAATCAGATGATTATACATCACGAAATGGCAATCTTAAACTCTATGCCTAATGTACTTATGCTGCCTCACGCCGCATATTTTACAGATCAGGCACTGGAAGATATGGTGCACAACTCTCTGATTGTAACAAGCCAGTATTTTAAAACTATGAAAGAGCAGCCATAAGCAGTCTTCGTCAGCCCCCAAACTAAGAATCCCCTCCACAAAAGCAACTGCTGCATAGTGGAGGGGATTCTCATTTACTATAAAATTTATGAATATTTACTGCCTTGCACAATTTCCAGCTTCCCCGGTCATAATCTCAATACCATGACCAAGAGCTCCAATAATGTATTCCAGACTCTCCTTTACTGCTTTCGGACTGCCTGGAAGATTAATGATCAGAGTCTTTTTTCGGATTCCGGCTGTAGCGCGGCTGAGCATGGCGCGGTTTGTGATCGTCATGCTGTAAGCGCGGATGGCCTCCGGGATTCCCGGAACCTTACGTTCTGTAATATCTTCGGTGGCCTCCGGCATAACATCCCGCGGGGAAAAGCCAGTTCCGCCAGTAGTCAAAATCAGTTCTGCCTGATTCTCATCTGCGATTTCCGCCATTCTCTTAGAAAGCATGGCACGGTCATCTGGAAGAATATCCATAGAGACTACCTGATAGCCTTCTCTTTCTACGATTTCCTGAATCGCCGGACCGCTTAAATCTTCCCGCTTACCCTGAAATCCCATATCACTGGATGTGATAATTGCTACTCGCTTCATTTTTCTCCCCTTCATTTTTTATTTCTTTGAACAAAAAATCCCCACTCTTACCGCCAGTTTTCTCTACCAGGTGAATATCTGTCATCACCATATGCTTGTCGATTGCCTTGCACATATCATAAATTGTAAGAAGAGTCACCTGAACACCTGTAAGGGCTTCCATTTCCACACCGGTTTTACCGTCTGTCTTCACAGTGCAAAAAGTGCGGATAATTCCATTTTCTTTTTCAATTTCGAAATCAATGGTACATTTGGTAACCGGCAAAGGATGGCACATAGGTACCAGATCCGAGGTGTGCTTCACAGACATGATCCCGGCAACTCTGGCAACGCCAAGAACGTCTCCCTTTGCCACAGTGCCTGCAGTAAGATGCTCCATGATTTCTGCTCCAACCTGGATAGAACCTGTTGCAATTGCAGTTCTGTGGGTAATCGGTTTATCCGAGACATCCACCATAACAGCATTACCATTTTTATCAAAATGGCTTAGTTTATTACACATAATTCGTCCCTTTTTATAACAATATTAACCTATTATATTATATTCCGGCTATATCAGATGGACGCTTCCGGTCAAAATCAGCAGATTTCAGATCCTGTCGGCATATTTTTTTCAGGGCTGACTACGCATACATTTCCCTCAGCATCCTCTGCGCAGAGAATCATTCCCTCACTAAGAATTCCTGCAAGTTTCGCTGGTTTTAAGTTGGTTACTACCATAACCTTTTTGCCAACCATTTCCTCTGGTGTATAGTAAGCCTTGATTCCAGATACGATCTGGCGAACCTGGCTTCCAATCTTAACCTGGGAGCAAAGAAGCTTCTTGGATTTCTTCACCGCCTCACAGGCAATAACCTCACCAACCTGGAACTGAAGCTTTGCGAAATCATCAAATGTGATCTCCGGCTTCGCCTCAATATCTACAACCTTCTCCTCTGGCTTTTCTTCCTTCGGCTCTTCTTTCGGTGGATGAAGCTCGTTTACTTTTTCCATAACTTCTTTGATGTCCATACGGGCAAAAAGGATCTCCGGTTTATCTGTTACCTTGTTTCCTGACGGATACAGTCCAAATGTCTTCAGATCCTCAAGAGTTCTCTCTGAAGCATTTAACTGACCAAGGATTCTCTTTGTTGTGTCCGGCATAAAGGACCCAAGAAGAGTGGTTCCAATGCAAATGCCCTCAACCAGATTGTAAAGAACGGTTGCAAGACGATCCTGTTTGGATTCGTCCTTTGCAAGTGCCCATGGCATTGTCTCATCAATATATTTGTTGCAGCGTTTGAAAATAGTGAACACTTCTGTGATGGCATCTGCTACACGAAGTTTCTCCATCTTTGCATCAACCTTTGCAGGAACAGAAAGAATGAAGCTCTTCAGATCATCGTCAACAGGTTCTGTTACGCCTTTATTCTCTACCACGCCGCCAAAGTATTTGTTTGACATGGAGATGGTACGGTTTACCAGGTTTCCAAGAGTATTTGCCAGCTCGGAATTCATACGCTCTACCATCAGCTCCCAGGTGATCACACCATCGTTGTCAAACGGCATTTCATGAAGTACGAAATAACGGACAGCATCAACGCCGAAGAAATCAACCAGCTCGTCTGCGTAGATAACGTTTCCTTTGGATTTGCTCATTTTTCCATCGCCCTGGAGAAGCCACGGATGACCGAATACCTGCTTCGGAAGAGGCAGATCCAGTGACATCAGGAAGATTGGCCAGTAAATAGTATGGAAACGGATGATATCTTTTCCAATAAGATGAAGGTCGGCAGGCCACATCTTGTTAAACAGTTCAGAATTGTCTCCATCGCAATCATAACCGATTCCGGTAATATAGTTGGTCAGGGCATCCAGCCATACATATACAACATGCTTCGGATCAAAGTCTACCGGAATTCCCCATTTGAAAGAAGTTCTGGATACGCACAGATCCTGAAGTCCCGGAAGAAGGAAGTTGTTCATCATCTCGTTCTTACGGGATTCCGGCTGAATGAATTCCGGATGTGTCTTAATGTGCTCAATCAGACGGTCTGCGTATTTGCTCATTTTGAAGAAATAAGCCTCTTCTTTGGCTGGTACGCATGGGCGTCCGCAGTCCGGACATTTTCCGTCTACAAGCTGGGATTCTGTGAAGAAGGACTCACATGGAGTACAGTACATTCCCTCGTACTCTCCCTTGTAGATGTCCCCTTTTGCATACATTTTCTTGAAAATCTTCTGAACCTGTTTCTCATGGTCTTCATCTGTGGTACGGATGAATTTGTCATAGGATGTGTTCATCAGATCCCAGATGCTCTTGATCTGACCGGATACGTTATCAACGAATTCCTTAGGTGTAACACCTGCTTCTTCTGCTTTCAGCTCAATCTTCTGGCCATGCTCGTCAGTTCCGGTCTGGAAAAATACGTCGTAGCCCTGCTGTCTTTTATAACGCGCAATGGCGTCTGCCAGAACCGCCTCGTAGGTATTGCCAATGTGCGGCTTGCCAGATGTATAGGCAATGGCTGTGGTGATGTAATATTTTGGTTTACTCATTGTATTTCCTCCTTTTCTGTGTAACAAAAAGAGCTGGTTAAACTTCTCCTTCCTGTCACAACATAAAAAAACGTCTTCTCAAATATACTGAGAAGACGAGTTATCCCGTGTTACCACTTCTATTCATTCCCGCCTCACGGTACAGATGGAAAAACCATCTTCGGGAATCTCACCGGGTACCTTCATACCCTTACGCTATAACAGGCGTTCCTGTCGCAGCCTAAATTACTTCAACTGCGCCCCTCCAAAGCCATCTTCCATCTGTTCCATACACACCCCCTCTCAGCCTGGAAAAGCAACTCTTAACTGCTCATCTCCCGGGGGATTCTCTGTAATGCGGTACGCAAATGTACTCTCTTTTTCTATGGGTTTGGCTTATAAATTCATATAAAAGAGCGTATCACATTTTAATGGGTTTGTAAACCCAAATTTATCATTTTACAGCGATGCAATATTTATAATTTTAGTGTAAATTTAGCCAAATTACTATTGACAAATTTGCAATTATCTTGTATATTAATATCAGTAACAATTACTATTATTGAGAGAAAGGAGGAATCAGATGGCCACATTGAAATACAGCCGCCAGAGAGAATCTATTAAGGAGTTTCTTACTGGCAGAACCGACCATCCCACCGCTGATTTTGTTTATGAGAATATGAAGCAGATTTATCCAAACATCAGCCTTGGAACTGTATACCGAAACCTCTCTCTTCTCGCTGATCTGGGTGAAATACAGAAGCTTTCCAGCTTTGGCGGAGCAGACCGATTCGATGCCCGCACCGTTCCCCATTGTCACTTTATGTGCACCCGCTGCGGCAGAGTGATGGACGTATTCAGCGAACATATTGATAAAAGCCTTGAGAGTATTGCAGCTGACTTTAAGGATGGTCAGATTTCCGATTATAAAGCAAGATTTTTCGGAATTTGCAAGGAATGCCTGAAGGAAGAGTCTCACTAATCAGTTGAATAAATTTTTCATTTTCTGATCATAGCTATTCTGTAGGGAATTACAGCCGCTCGACAAGCAATGGCCACAGCACCAAACTTTAAGTGAACATTCGATCCTGTTAGAAAAAAGTTTCAATAACTCTTGACAAGCAAGAAACAATATGTTACCATAAAACAGTAATGATTACTATTATTAAAAACTAAATAAAAATTTTATATAAGAAAAGGAGAATTTAATTATGGCTAAATGGGTATGTAGTGTATGTGGTTATGTTCATGAAGGTGACACAGCTCCGGAAGTATGTCCAATCTGCAAGGCTCCGGCTGAGAAATTTACGAAACAGGATGATGAAATGGCATGGGCAGCTGAGCATGTTGTGGGCGTTGCTAAAGGTGTCAGCGAAGACATCCTTGCTGATTTAAGAGCAAACTTCGAGGGCGAGTGCTCTGAGGTTGGTATGTATCTTGCTATGGCACGTGTTGCTCACAGAGAAGGATATCCGGAAGTTGGTATGTATTATGAGAAAGCTGCTTATGAAGAAGCAGAGCACGCAGCTAAATTCGCTGAGTTATTAGGTGAAGTTGTTACAGACAGCACCAAGAAGAACCTTGAGATGCGTGTAGCAGCTGAGAACGGCGCTACAGCTGGTAAGACTGATCTTGCGAAACGTGCTAAAGCAGCTAACCTTGACGCAATCCATGATACAGTTCATGAAATGGCAAGAGACGAGGCTAGACACGGAAAAGCATTCGCTGGTCTGCTTAAGAGATATTTCGGAGAATAATTTTTACCGGGGAATCGCATAAAATAAAGCTTTTTATAAAAGGGAATCACTTTCGTGATTCCCTTTTTGGGCAGACTTCCGTCATTTTTAATATGTAAATCAGGTGTCCCTAACCCATTTTTCACTCTTAAAAACTCTCAAAATGTGTCTCTCCCGTTTCGTTTAATTTGTGCTGACCACAGTCCCTCCCCGCATAGCTTCTCTCGCTATTTTGTACTTAATTTTCTGTAAATTCATACAACGGCATATTGTTCTCATCATATAAAACAATCATCATAACCGCATTCACCTCGCCGGTTGCACTTTCAAAGCATAATAAATAATAGCCGTCACGGTCTAATGATTTCACAATATAACGTTTTTCCTGATTTCCAGATGTAATTGTTCGGATCAGTTTTCCATCTTCGATTCGCCAGCTTCCATTAATCTCAGGCCAGTTGGGATTTATTTCTTCTCTTGTGCGATAGCTGTCATCTGTTCCAAAGCTTCCAAGCTGTTTTGTATTACCATCTGCGTCATATTCATAAAGGTCTCCGGCACCAGTGGTTCCGCCAATTGCCCAGTTGACCGTATAATACCGGAATCTGCATGGAAAAATGGAGGATAATTCCTCTTCTGTTAAAGTCTCAAACTCGTCTGCATGAGCTTTGAAGTAATAAAATCCACTTTCATAGTCATTATCCGCATCTGTATGATTCACATATGCAGCAATAAAATCATCTTTGGGTTTTATAACCTTCTCCGCCTGTGCAAGCTCTGCTTCCTGTTTTTTCCTGCTGCTTTCCTGCGCTTCTTCTATTTCATGTTTACTTTTTCTTTCCTTCCTGCCTTCCTCATCTAACGGCGCACCATATCCGCCTTCATCAATTAGCTCTGCGATATTGCCTGCTTCCAATGCAAAGCTATATTTAGATGAACCAAGATTCAGTACACAACGTATATCATTTCCTTCATATAAACATTTCACAATATCTTCTCCTGAAGATCCGCTGACATAAACATTGCCATTGGGTTCCTCACCTAGCAAACCATATTCATATACCGTATTTATACTTCCAACTTTTATTTTCAATTCTTTAGAATCAGAAGAAAAATAAGTAGCAGGGGTATCCTTATACTCTAAAAGTTTAAAAGATAAATCATAACAATAATCAAATTCATCAAAATTAATATATGCTGTGACAAGCAGATCACTACCGGTTGTTGCCGTGTTGCTAAAGGTTCCGGAAACAACCGTACTTATAACAGATTGCCCCGTTGCATCCCCGAAGTCATCTACTACCGCAACTTTTCCCCAGGAGTTATTGTTTCCTTCATCCGTACTGGAATCCTCTTCTATTTCTGAAACTACCTCTGCATTCTCTTCCCCATAGGAAAGCGTTGGAGACATAAATACGCACCCCAATGCCAACGCCAGCGCTAATGTTCTTTTCTTCATCCTTTGACCCCCATTTTTTGTAATTTTATTTGAGACTGATAAGTTATCATATAATAATAGGAGGAAGGAAAGCAATTACCTGAAAGCATAGTACAAGAAGAAATTATTACTGTTCACGACCTTCACAGCAACACGCTTCGCGATGCACAGAAATCATACTTTGCAGGATTCTGCTACTGCAGCAGGGAGTCTCGGCGGCATCTGCCATTGTGCCGTAATATAAAAAGAGTTACAGACCGCAAAATGATTAATCTGTAACCCTAAAACTCTTATTAAAATATTACTTGAACGCTATATAAAAAAGCCCTCACAGAGCATTACTCCGAAGCAGTCTCAAAATTTGCCTTCGCCGTATCCACCGAATGCTCTGCTTTATTATCAATGTCCACATCATTTTCTGAGAAAGTACTTCCCGCGAAATCAAGGACTTCATTCCCAGGTAGATTCTCAATGCAGACCGCCGTTCCATTTCCGGTAAATGTATTATTCAGATAGTTGGGCGCTGTACCATAAGCCATGCTGCTGTTAAACTTCAGTGCAATTTTATTATTGGTAAAAGTACAGTCCATTGCATTTACCCAGGCTTCATTATTGGCAATTGCAGCCGTATCCCAACCATTAAAACTGCATTTGGAAAGTAAAGTAAGACAATACGCGTTCACCCCAATTCCAGAATTCCCTTTAAACTGGATTCCTGACATTTCCGCGTAATTTCCATTCAATCCGCGCAAGCTGACGGTTCCTGTGAAAGTAGTCACGTCATCTCCGTCTGAGCTGCCATAAATTCCCCACACATGATTTCCAAAAACAATATCACCATCATAAGTTACTGCCGGAAGATGAAGGTAAACCGGAATTTCCGATGACACCTCTTCCTCAATGGAAGCCAGCAATGCATTCAGTTCCTCTGTGGTCTCCATAGGCGTATCCTCTGAAAAATAGGTAACTGCTGCCTGCTTTTCAATGGTAAGCCGTGTGCTAAGAGAAATCGTATCTCCGTTTTTCATCGTCAGATTCCACAAGATATCGTTAGTACCGCTGTCTGAGGTATAAATAATATCAGAAACATATGCTGCATTTGGAAAACTCTCGTTATGAACCGGTTCTACATAATCTACCTTCCGGGAATTTTCTCCAGGTTTTGTATCCACCTTACAGGAAACTACCTTTTCTGTAAATTCTTCCCACGCCAGTTCTCCAGTCTCCTGATCCAGAACATACAGCTGACATGGAAGGGCACTCTCCATTCCCTGTGCCAATGTATCAGTACGTTCACCCTGGGCATGTCCTGTTACTCCATCATCTTCGGAAAAATTCAACAGCAGTTTATAAGATTTTCCTTTGTCTTTATAAACCACCTGCGCCCCTCCCTCATAGGACTTCGGACGGTGATGCAGGGAAAAAGCTGCTCCAACAGCTGCCAGAAGCACTACCACAGCAGCTGCTCCAAAAGCCGCCTTTCTCCATCGTTTCGGTGCTTTTATCTCCTGTTTTTCCTTCTGGACTGCTGTACAGTGAGGACAAAAAGAAGCGTTGTCCGAAAGAGGCTGTCCGCATTTTATACATTTTTTACTCATATTTTTCTCCTGGTATGATGTAGTCATAGACCAATAAGGTCATCCACATCATATTCTCTAATCTATATCCTGGTTGGTAAGAGGATTCTCCTCCATAATCACTCCAACCATAGATACGTGTATAAGTTACATACATTTTTGTATGATTATTCACTCCTAGACTATGTCTGTTACATAAGGTATTATTTTCCATTGGATAGGGAAAAGGACGATTTTCTCCTAGGGAGCTGGCTTATGTCCAGTAATACCCGTAACTTAAGACTGTCATTCCATCAATGAAAATTTATGTTTTAGGCTGGTTGGGAGCAATTAAGCTATACCCGTATAACGCGCCAGGTAGTGTATTCATTGTTTTTTATGGAACCCTATCGGAAGGAGCATATAATGCATAACAAAAACTATATTTCCGTCGGCATTGATGTCGGTTCAGCTTTTAGCTTTATGACAATTCTTGCGCCAGACGAAACAGTGATCTTGAAACCTTTCAAGATTACTCACAATAATAAGGATTCTTTGGAACGAGCTGTTTCTGAAATTAAAAAAGCAGAAGAGCTGTATTCCTTAGAAAGTCGCACCTTTCTAGAATCCACTGGGATTTATCATTTCCCGCTCTTCTGCTATCTTGTTGATTGTGGTTTTAACGCGTCCATAATCAATCCTATTATTACACATTCTACTAAGAATGGAAATATCAGAAAAGTAAAAAATGATAAAATCGATTCTAAAGGTATTGCCAAACTAGGATTATCAAAAGATATTCCTGTTTCCCAGTTCCCAGCAAAGCTGGTTCTTGAACTGCGTAGCCTTACCCGTAAGTATTACGATTTAACTGATGAGCGTTCTGCTCATATCAATAAACTTAAAGGAGACCTGCATACCGTGTTTCCTCAGTATCTTGACGTTTTCTGTGATGTTACCGGCAAGACCTCAACAATGATTCTTCGCCAGTACGGTACTCCAGACAAGATACTTCGTGGTCATAAGAAGACCATGATTGAAAAAATATCAAAAGCTTCACGAAAAGGTCTTGCCAAAGCTTCTGAAAGATATGAGAAACTCTGTGCTGCAGCTAATGCTGCAAAGACATTTGGATGTCAAATAGACAGTATCTACTTCAATATCTTTTTAACTTTGGACCTTGTTGAAAAGCTTGATTCTGCTTTGGATTCCATACTGAATCGTATTAGGCAGCTGATTACATTCAATAAAAACGAGAAGTTTATTCAGCAGATTAAACTTTTAAATACAATCCCAGGTGTTGGCTTTCTGACTGCTGTAACAATCATGTGCGAAATAGGTGATTTCTCAGCATTCCGTAATCCAAAACAACTTTTTGCTTACTTCGGATTAGATCCTGAAGTAAATGAATCTGGAAAATTCGTTGGCACTCAGTTACATATGAGCAAACGTGGCTCCAGAATCGCGCGCCGTGCTATCTTTGCCGTAGCACTCGCCTCCATTCGTACAAAACGTAATGGAGAGGGCATCAATCCATACCTCCGTAAGTATTACGAATTAAAGTCTGGACAAAAGCCTAAGATGGTTGCAATCGGTGCTGTAATGCATAAAGTCTGCAACATCGTATTTGCTGTTCTTCGTGATGAAAAGGCATTTGAGCTTCGGTCACCAGAAGAACACTGTAAGCAGTATCAAAGACCTGCTTTAGCAGCTGCATAAAGATGCAGCTATATAAAACCATAGGAGCTTCTTGACGAAAATCCAAGTGATTTACGTTTGTTAAAGTTACTCATTTTTAGGTTTCAAAACATAAAAGAAAAATATCTATTTTTTGTCTTTTAGGTATTGACTATAACTAGCTGGTCTATTACGATATATTTATGGTTAACATACCTTACAGCTAGAGCGTGTTTGAAAAAGGCTTTCTGCAAAATGTGCGTCACAATTTGTGGGAGATTTCGCTCGGATGAGGGCGCCGTAGCGGGCTACGGCAACCGAATTCCGGTGAAATCTCCCGCAAAGTGGGGCGTGCAGATTGCGGGAATGATTTTTCAAACACACTCTAGTAAGTAATTATCCATCTTGTATTATAAATTTACAGGCTTTTTTCCAGAGACCATAAGCTTTTTATGCTTTACAAAACCTCCATCAGATGAAGGATATTCTTGTATCTTTTCTCCGGATTTACCATGGTACAACGCTGGACGATCCTGCCCATTCTTCCGCTGGCAAGCTTCCTGGAGGGATGTTCCCCAGTCAGCATAATGTTCAGCAGAACTCCCAGTGCATAAATATCCGCACGCCCATCAGACTGGGAGAGCCCATACTGTTCCGGTGCTGCAAAGCCTGTGGTTCCAAGAATCTGTGTATCTTCTCTGTTTTCATTTTTATAAATTCTGGAAGCATCAAAATCGATAAGAACCGCTTCGGTTCCACGTATGATCACATTATCTGGCTTTACATCTCTATGTACAACTCCCAGGGAATGAAGCACCCACAAAGCCATGCACAGCTGGCGGGTGATCTGCTTTGCCTGTGCCGCTGTCAAAAGTCCGCCCTGTAAAATCTCCCCCAGCGTATCACCTTGCACATATTCTTCCAGAAGAGCTGTTTTTCCCTCCTTTTCCCCCACCTCCATGATCTGGGGCAGATTGGGACAGGATACCGTAAGAAGCTTCCGGTACACTTCACTGCTGCCGGAAAAATGTCTGAAAATATAGCGGTTTCCGCTTGCCCTGTGGCGTATCAAGGTTACTTCGCCCCGCTCGCTTTTTTTGATCAATGTGACCCTGTCATATTCGTCACAAACTGCGCCTAAAAGACTGTCATAAATTTCCATATTTCTCCTTATCACCAACTATCATTCCCCAAATGGACATATCACCTGCACGCTATGAGAATCAGCTGTTCCTCGCCAATGGCACTCCCACAGCTATGGAACACTGCCAGAGGGTAACAACCACTATGCTGACTGCATATTGTTTTTCAGAATTTTTTATAGTATAGTTTTATTTGATTGTATTGTTAAAATTATTTTAACTTATTGACAAATTATTGTAAAGGCGCGAATATGAAAAAGAAAAATACAGATGGTTTACAGCAGGAGCTTATGGATTCCCCGGATCTGAGCCAGTTTCTGTCCCAGAACCAGGAGCAATTTGAAAATAAGAGTGTGGCAGAATTATTAAACCGTCTGTTCGAGAAGAAACATATCTCTAAGGCAGCGCTTGCCAAACAGGCCGGTATGAGCGAAATATATCTCCATCAGATTTTCGCAGGCCGCCGTAATCCATCGCGGAATCGTCTGCTGTGCCTGTGTTATGGGCTTGAAGCGACGGTTGACGAAACCCAGGAACTGCTGAAGCTTTGTGGAATGGCACAGCTTTATCCGAAATTAAAAAGAGATGCCATTATTTATTATGGACTGCTTCATAGGCTTAAGTTGTTTGAAATTAATGATAAACTTTTTGAGGAGAATGAAGAGACGTTGTTTTAATTCTCTTCACCCAACGCCTAATGATACAAAACTTAGATTCTACATGTTACAAAGCACGTTGTTGTGCACAGGTTACTGTTCACTGGTAACATTCCGCGAGGTGTTTTTCGTGAACAAAGTTCACAGAAAACCCGAGAATTAAGTTTGCGCAGCAAACGCTACTTCTTGTGCTTGTCACAAGAAGGTTCGTCTTTCTGTGCATCGCGGAGCGGTTACTGGTCACAGAGTGAGCAGTAACGTGCACAGCAGAAGTTGTTATTTGATTTATAATTTCTTCTTGCCACCACTTTTATAATGTGCTATTATACCACCAGAAACAAATGGGAATGAATGTCTCCCCGGGATCATCCCGAACCGCTTATTAAGCTGATGACTTCTGTGATAACAATTGTCGCAGGAAGCATCAGCTTTTCTGCGTAAAAAGGAGGAATTTATAACAATGTTAACATCTCTGGCTTTTATTTTTCTTGTGGGACTTTCCCTGGCTGCTATTTGCCAGATACTGAAACTACCGCGTATTATCGGTATGCTGATCACCGGTATTTTACTGGGACCTTATGTGCTGAACGTATTGGATCCGTCGATTCTGTCCATCTCATCGGAGCTGCGGCAGATCGCGTTGATCATTATCCTGCTGAAAGCGGGACTTTCCCTGAATCTTGCCGATCTGAAGAAAGTGGGACGTCCTGCCATCATGATGGCCTGCATTCCTGCAACTTTCGAAATCCTGGCTTACTTTTTGCTGGCACCGTATTTTCTGGGAATTACCAGACTGGAAGCGGCTGTGATGGGCGCTGTAATGGGTGCGGTATCCCCGGCTGTAGTTGTCCCAAGAATGGTACAGTTGATGGATGAAAAATACGGCACAGCCAAAAGCATTCCCCAGATGATCCTGGCAGGCGCTTCCTGTGATGATATTTATGTGATCGTGCTGTTTTCCACATTTTCTACTATGGCACAGGGCGGCAGCGCACATTTGAAAGATTTTATCAACATTCCGGTTTCCATTATCCTGGGTATTGCACTTGGAAGTGTGGCTGGTTATCTTCTTTCCTTGTTTTTCGAAACTGCTTATGCGCACAGTCATATGGTGCGAAACAGCATGAAAGTGATCGTAGTAATGGGCGTGGCTTTCCTGCTTATGTCCATTGAGACATGGCTGAAGCCTGTGGTTTCCGTCTCCGGACTTCTGGCTGTGATAAGCATGGCTTGTGTTTTGAAGCTAAAATGCACCGCCTCCGTTTCTGCCCGCCTTTCCCAGAAATTCGGGAAACTATGGCTGGCTGCTGAAGTCCTGCTTTTTGTACTTGTAGGTGCTTCTGTAGATATCCGCTATACCTTAAAAGCCGGTCCTGCTGCCCTGGCCATGATCTTTGCAGCACTTCTGATCCGTACCCTGGGCGTTTCTCTTTGTGTTACCGGAACAAACCTAACATGGCGGGAAAGACTGTTCTGTTCCATTGCCTACCTTCCGAAAGCAACCGTACAGGCAGCGATTGGGTCTGTTCCAATGGCTATGGGACTTTCCTGCGGGCAGATCGTGCTTTCTGTGGCTGTACTGGGAATTCTGATCACTGCACCACTTGGAGCAATCGGGATGGATTGCAGTTATAAGAAGCTGCTTTCCAGGGAAATCGATAAAAGCCAGATATTCTCTAGCTAACATATAACGATACAGGAAAAGTGGAACATTCTGTTTATTAATTTTAAAGAATGTTCCACTTTTATTTTTTACTCTATTCCAAATTCTTCCATCAGATGTTGACAAAATTCTGGGTCTTTTGCTATTCTTTTACAATCTTCTATGCGATTTTCTTCTAATAATTTATCTATCAATCGTGCCATAGAACTTCTTCCCTCTGCTCTTCCCTCCGCTCTTCCCTCCGCTCTTCCCTCCGCAAGACCCTGGGTTCTGCCCTCAGTAAGTCCCTGGGTTCTGCCCTCTGCGAGTCCTAATTCACGTGCCGCCTCTTTTTCCATTTCCATTTCTTCCCATCTCTGCATATATCTCACACTCACTTCCTCACTGGATTTGATACTGCATATACGCTTCTGCATCTTATGTATTCTTTCGCTTTTACAGCCATCTGCCATGTCCTGAGTGGTATGTTCAATATAATGAAGCAATTCTACCAGCTCCGGACTTACTTCATCTGGATTTTCCCCATGGGTATTCAGAAAAATGCGGGTAGCGCCATCCTCAAGCGATACAGATGGATCCTCTTTACAGGTCATCTCAAATGTATACATATATTTTCTCTTCCCAAACAAATCAAACGGAGCTATCAGAATAATATAGATATCATTCATTTTGTTAAAATCACGTTCACCGGGTTTTAATAATTTCGCATCAATAATACTTTCGTAATATCTGCTTCTTTTGGGAAGATTCTTCGTATTCGTCCCCTGTACCTCTGTATCATATACAACTTCATCTGTATCCTTTGCCCACACATCCACTTTAGCAAAACGATACGCTGGTGAAATCCGTGCTTCTTTTTCTGTCTGGGGTAGGTGCTTCAAAACTACATCTTTTCCAAGAATAATTTCCAATACATCCCGCATATTCTGCGGATCTTCCATCGCCTCAGCAAACAGAAAACGGTCCAGCAGGTTCAAATCCTTTAGATCTTTCATCTATCAGTTCTCCTTTTATTATATAGTTTTCTATATTGGAAGTAAAGAATAACTGTGCACCGTTTTTCTGTTTTTCCTCTATAACCATACCTTACAAAATCACAGCTTAAAAGTAAAGTTTTATCGTTCGAAAAATTATCCCATAAAATTACAAAATCCGCTCTGGTCATTTACATTTCCAGCATATATAATGATGTCAGATGCATAAGACCGCTCACAGAACACTTTTTGCAAAGAATCGCAAATTTATTTTCATATTTTACGGAGGCATTTCCCATGATAAATTTTGATTTTTACACTCCTACCAGAGTTCTTTTCGGTGCAGACCGGGAAAACGAGGCTGGCAAACAGGTTGCCGCATTTGGTGGGCATAAAGTTATGATCATTTATGGAAAAAAAGGAGGACATGTTGAATCATCAGGATTATTGGAACGTGTACATCAGAATCTGAATGGAGCCGGACTTTCCTATATAGACTTTAGTGGCGTGGTTCCCAATCCTCGCCTTTCCCTGGTAAAAGAAGGGATCCGCATTGGACGGTCGGAAGGTGTTGACTTCCTTCTGCCAATTGGAGGCGGCAGCGTAATTGATACAGCAAAGGGAATCGGTTACGGAATCGCCAATGATTTTGAAATAGAAGATCTGCTTTACGGTCGTGTAAAAACAGATAAAAATCTGCCAATCGGTGTTATCCTTACAATTGCAGCTGCCGGTTCTGAGATGTCTTCCTCCATGGTTCTCACCATTGAAGACGGTATGATGAAACGTTCCTATGGGCACGACTGCTCACGCCCCAGATTTGCTATTATGAATCCTGAGCTGACTTACAGCCTTCCGGCGTATCAGACAGCCAGCGGCGCAGCTGATATTATGATGCACACTATGGAGCGTTATTTTACCCCTACAGACACAGATACCAGCCTTACTGACCGGATTGCAGAGGGACTGATGATTTCCGTTCGTGATGCCGCCCAGGTTGCTGTAAAAGATCCTGAAAACTATGAAGCCCGGGCTACTCTCATGTGGGCCGGAAGCCTTTCCCATAACGGTCTGACCGGTGCCGGAAGGGTATCTGATTTCGCCACACATAAGATTGAGCATGAACTCGGCGGTATGTTTGATGTAGCTCACGGAGCCGGACTTGCATCTGTCTGGGGAAGCTGGGCGAGATATGTGTATAAGACAAATCCGGGAAGATTTGCACAGTTTGGTGAGAAGGTTTTCGGAATTGATGCTTCCCAGACCAGCGATTCTGATATTACGGATACTGTTCTCGCATCCATCACTGCCTGGGAGACTTGGTGCCACTCTATAGACATGCCAACCACCCTCACTGAACTTGGCATTTATCCAACCGATGCCCAAATCGAGGAAATGGCTGAGAAATGCGTTTTCGGCAGAAACGGACACATTGGCTTCTTCCAGCCGTTGACGAAAGAAGATATTGTGGCAATCCTGCAAATGGCGAAATAACACCAGCCTGACTCGAAACACAGCATAGAAAAAGAGCATTCACTTCCTCACTGGATTTGTCATTTCTTATTTCTGTGCCACCGCTTCGCCCAGCCGGTTATATATTGTTTTCGCGTCCAGAATATGTGGTACTCCCGTAGCGTCCGCCGCGGCGCCTGCAGTTACCAGAATGTACTCCCTGCCATATATCTGTGCAAAGCTTGCCAGACAATGCCCTGCCTCAGAGGTATACCCGGTTTTGCCACCTAGAATTTCCCCGCCGGTTACCGATGTATCCGACATATTTTTAAACATGGTACTGTAATAGGTAATTCCATCCGGATGTACATTGGTAGCTGGCGTAGAATGGAAATGGCTTTCTGCCACTTCACGGAAAGTATCATTATGTAACGCATACTTAAGTAGCAGCGCAATATCATATGCTGTACTATAATGCTCTGGATCATGTAATCCCGTACAATCCATAAAATGGGTATCCTTCATCCCAATGGACTTGGCCTTCTTATTCATCTTTTCCACAAATGCTTCTTCTGAGCCGGATGCTTCATCTGCCAAAGCCAGACAACATTCTGCTCCGGAAGGCAGCATTACGCCGTAGACCAGATCACGCACTCTCACGCTCTCCCCTGGCTGAAAGCCTGCCTGTGTGGCATCCTGTCCATCCAGAGCATAAAAAATATTCTCACTTAAAGTAATCTCATGATCCAGATCTGAAAATGCTTCCAGCGCCACAATTGCAGTCATGATCTTCGTCATGGATGCCGGATAAATCCGCTCTTCCCCATTTAGATTTCCAATGACCTTTCCGCTTTTTACATCCATTAAAAGCACATTTGAGCTGTTCACTCCCGACACATCCAGTTCCGTCGCAGGCGGTCTGTCGAAAATCCCGAGCACTCCCGACACTTTAGCACTAAGTCCTCTATCCCAACAAAACGCCAAAGCCAACACTGCCAGAATCAAAACTTCCACCAGCGCACTAATCAAAACCCGACGTCTCTGTTTCTTTCTACGAATTCTCCTCTTCCGCTCCATCTGCGCCCGTTTGCTTCGCTCATCCATTTAGACTCTCCTTCCATTTTCCACTGCTTTTATACGCTCTTCTTACTTTCGTCTATTTCTATACTCTGCCACAGCAAAGCACCATCTTTCACCTCAAGCTCCATTCCAGATTTTCTTTTTGTATCGCTGGTATTTTCCATACTACCACATCTCTCTTTATAATTTCTATAAAAATGAAAAAAAATAAGAGCAAAGTACACATACGCATACCTTGCTCAGTCCTTTTAGTCAAGCGAATATTCGCAATCCGCTTCACTACTTGCTCATAACCAAATAACTGCTTCGCAGTTTATCAATTAGTTTCAATACCCTTCTGGCACAGATACGAATTTCTTCTTCTGAAAGCTTCCCACTTCTGTAACCATCCAGAATACTTTTATGATCATTCTCACTTCCTGGCATGATAATATCATTTCCGGCAGCTGTGCACTTCCATGGAATACTTCCGTCCTCGGGTTCCGTAGTATTCCAGTCCGACATGATCACGCCCTCAAATCCCCACTCATCACGCACAATTCTGGTACACAGATCCTTGCTGTTTGCGGCATGTACCCCATTTACCAGATTATAGGAGGACATAATTGCCGCAGGTTTACTCTCCTTTATGGCAATCTCAAATCCACGACAATAAATCTCACGAAGGGCCCTTTCAGAAAGATGAACATCTACTCCCATACGATTATCTTCCTGATTATTGCATGCAAAATGCTTAATCGTTACCCCGCATCCTGCTTTACTCTGAACCCCTTTGGTAACTGCTGCGGCCAGACTTCCTGCAAGCAGCGGGTCCTCTGAATAGTATTCAAAGTTTCGTCCGCACAGGGGATTTCTGTGAATATTCATTCCCGGTGCCAACCAGAGATTGACGCCAAATTTCTCCATTTCCTCAGCTATCATTTCTCCAAACTCTTTCAACAGCTGCCGATTCCAGGACTGCGCCAAAGCTGTACCAACCGGAAAAGCAGTACAGTACTGATAATACGTATCTGCATTTTGGTGAGGCTTTTCTGTTACCAGAAATCCATTTTCCAAAGAACCAAGAACACCGATTCCATAAACAGAATCATTCTCGCGATTTACCTCATAACTTCTTTGCAGTCTGATACCAGCTGGTCCGTCTGCCATGATCAATACCGGAACTCCATATTTTTCATAAAGAGCTTCTGAAGTTTCGCCAGCTGAACCAGGCACTTTAATCCCTGCTGCTCCAAGATTGCTGCTAATACCACCAGTATTTCCGTATAAAAGTGGGATCAATTCTTCTACAGGCAGCTCTTCTGCCAGAATTTCCAGCGAGTTTCCCATGACCAGAGACTCTCGGTCAACATTTCCAGCCTTTTGTTTTCTCTGCAATGCTTCAAACTGTATGGTGGGAAAATCAGCATTTCTACTTTTCTCCAGCTGCTTTTCTGCAGCCTTTACATTCTTTGAAGCTTCCAGTTTTTCAGATAATTCAACCAATGCTTCCAGTTTCTGCGTCTGCTCCAGAACTACATCCTGGTTCACATTTATAAAAGCCTCCAGCTTCAGATTGGCTGAATTATTTCCAATCCAGAGACCATACTTTCCTGTTTCCACGATCCAGGCATTTGCATCCTCAAAAAAGCTTGCAATAGTTTTTCCATCAAACAGGATCTTTAACTCCTGTTTTTCTCCCGGCTTTAATACATTTGTCTTTGCATATCCAACCAGGCGATGGTATTCTTTCTCTATCCTGCCCCGGGGAAGTGATACATACACCTGTACAACTTCTCTTCCTGCAAAAGTATTTCCAATATTCTCTACAGATACATTTACTGCAATCTTATCCTTGTCAATTTCAATACTGCAAAACTGAATCTTAAAATCTGTATAAGAAAGACCGAAGCCAAAAGGAAAAAGTGGCTTTACACCAAAACTATCGAAATACCGATAGCCCACATAAATTCCTTCTTTATATTCTTCCAATTCCAGATTTCCATTCAGATAACTAAAATTCTCTGCAAATGGCACATCCGCATATTTTTTTGCCCAGGTTGTTGTAAGCTTTCCGCTTGGAACAGCTTCTCCAAGAAGGATCCTTGCAACCGCACGTCCCCCCTCCTGTCCAAGCTGGGAAATATTGAGGATACCTTTTATCCACTGCGCTTTTTCCAGAATATCTGTAAGCTCCACAGGACCACCGGCATTTATAAGCAGAACAATAGGCACACTTCTGCTGTTTAGAAAAAGAATATCTTTCTCTTCTCGTTCACTAAGATAATAGTCACCTTTTTCAAGACGACGATCTTTTCCTTCACCAGAAATACGGCTGATTACATAAACAACAATTTCAGCTTCCTGGATATCCATTTCAGAAACAGGACGCCCCTCCGGCATGATAAATGGATTGGATGCATAGGCATCAAAAGGATTATTTACATGCTTTGCTTCTTCAAGAATTTTCTCTTTCCATATAAGTCTCGCTTTCTGATAGCGATGTTCATAATCATCCAGCCAGTCCCTGCTGGTGATCCGAATTCCGGATTCTTCCATTCCTTCGTAAATGGTAATATTCTGCCTGTTATTTACATCTCCGGAACCAATCCCCCCTTTTACAGTTTTATCCGCACCGATGCCCAGAAGGGCAACCGATGCAGATAATGAAATGGGAAGAATATTTTCATTTTTCAATAGAACAATGCCTTCCTCTGCCGCTTTTTCTGCAAAAGAGCTATGCTTTTTCTCGCAGACAGATATTTCCGGATTCAAAGTCCCACTGTGCTTAAACTGTGTAAACGCCATTACTCTTTGACACCACCAAGGGTAACACCTGCAATAATATACTTGGAAAGAAGCAGGTACACAACAATGATCGGCACGATCGCAACTGTGATCATCATGTAAATTTTACCCATATCAAAATTCATATAATCAGCACCACGAAGAGTAGCGATCAGAATCGGCACCGTCATTTTACTCTTGGACTGGATGATCAGGGCCGGTACAAAGTAGTTGTTCCAGGAACCAACAAATGTAAAAATCGCCTGAACTGCAATTGCAGGCTTCATAATTGGAATCACAATGCGATTAAAGGTATGGAATTCTCCGGAACCATCGATTCTGGCAGCCTCCACAAGAGAAAGCGGCAGAGACGACTGCAGATAACTGTACATAAAATAAAATACAGCTGGAGATGCAATGGAGGGAATGATCAGCGGCAGAAGGGAATCATATAATCCCATCTTCGTAACCAGACGAAGGAATCCCATTGCAGTAACCTGCGTTGGCATTACAAGAATTGCCATGATAAATGTAAAAGCAACCTTTCTTGCCTTAAACTCATAAGCATAAAGACCATATGCCGTAAGGGATGAAAAATATGTACAAAGTGCGGCACTACAGGAAGATACGATCACACTGTTCAAAATTCCCCGAAACATTGGAAAGCTTCCGTCGTTTGCCACGTTTTTCAGATTCTCAAGGAAATATTTTCCTGGAAGTGCTGAGAAACCTTTCTGCAGATCCCCATGAGATCTGGTTGCATTAATTATCAATACGTAAAAGAAGAACAGGCACATAAAAGACAGAAGAATCAGTACGATATGTGCGAAAACTGTTCTGAATTGGCTTCCTGCTTTCTTCTTCATCTTCTTAATCTTCTCCTTTCTTCCTTAGCACGTTTTTTTGCAGCCTTTTTGGAACCATCCGGATCATTATCATTGGTCATGCGATATACGATGAAGCATAAAATACCACTGATAATAAACAGGTAAACAGATAATGCACCAGCCATACCATAGTTCTTACTCTTCAGATGACTGTTCAGGAACATGATCAGCGTCATAGACGTTCTATCTGGATTACCCTGTCCATTTGTCAGGATCTGTGGTACATCAAACATCTGAAGACCACCAATTATAGATGTGATCAATGTATATGCAAGAATCGGTCTGATCAGCGGCAATGTAATATAATAGAAACGTTGAATACTATTGCAGCCATCCAGGTCAGAAGCCTCAAAAATATCCATACTGATACCCATAACAGCCGCCATCAGCATAATCGTTGTATTTCCAAACCACATAAGGAAGTTCATAAAGCCAATTAATGATCTTGTTCCAACTACAGATCCCATAAAATCAATAGGGTCTTTAATCCATCCAAGAGACATCAGAATAGAATTTATTGGTCCGTTTGTAGAAAACATAGTAAAAAATAAAAGTGCAAATGCAGATGCCATAATCAGGTTCGGCAGATATATTACCACTTTAAAAAACTGTTTTCCTCTTATTTTCAAACGGGCATCTGTAAACCAGGCTGCCAGAACTAACGCAACCACAATCTGCGGCACAAATCCGATCAGCCACAGAATCAATGTGTTTGCTCCATATTTAAACATATCGGATTTCAGCAGACTGATGTAATTTGCCATTCCAATAAAATTGGGTCCGATTTCTTTAATTCCAGAACGGAAATATTCAAAAAAGCTGTAACGGACCGTATCAACCAATGGAATCAAAGAAAAAATCAAATAGATTATAAAAAAAGGAAGGATAAACAGGTAGCCCCATTTTCCATAATTAATGCTTTTCTTGTTTTTCTTCATAACAGTTCTCCTTTACACACATCTTACAGAACAGGAGAGAATCCTATGTTACAGGATCCTCTCCACGTTCCTTATACCAATTTTCAAATGTCACATGGACATTATTTTTTTAATAGTATTCTGCAAGATGTTTTTGCAAACAAAATCCTCAGAACTATCTACATTATTCCGGCCATTTAACCTCAGAGATCTCAGGATAACGCTCTTTAATAGCAGTCTCGAAGTTTGCTTTTGCTTTATCAAAGTCAACATTTCCCTGGAAATAATCACTGAAGGAATTCTGGATCAGTTCTACGCATCCCTGGTCATAGGCAGAAAGCGGAGCAATCTTAATGTTCTCTGCAACAGGTGCGAAATATGTAAATGGATTCTGTCCGCCAAGGAACTCAGAAGAGAAGTTTGCATCATCTGTAGCAGCCTCTGCCATACCACTCTTTGTATTTGTGAAATCTGAATAATCCTTAGAAATCTTTAACAGGTTGTCTTTGTCTGCAGTCATAGCAAGGATAATGTCTTTTGCATGCTCTGGATTATCAGTACCTGTTGCTGCATGAATGTAAGAACCGCCCCAATTGTATTCCTGTGGAGGATTTGTAACTGCCCATGAACCTGCATCGCCATCCCAGTTTGGACTTAATGTAAAGTCGATTCCCCATGCCGGGAACAGAAATGCAAATACTTTTGACTGAGAGCCCATAGCTTTGTTCCAGTCATCGTTCCACTGTCCTTTTACAGTCGGGTTAAGGAAACCTGCATCCAGCCACTCTTTTGAATCATTTACCCAATCCATAATCTTCTGGTCAACTGTAATGGTTGTCTCACCAGGCTGTACCCAGGACTGTGTGATGCTGTTTCCATATAAACGGAAGGTATCTGCATAAGAAGCAAATGTGTAGTAACCTTTCTCCTTCAGTTGAGCAGCAGTCTCTTTCATTGTATCCCAGTCTTTTACTTTCTCGCCTACTTCTGCCGGATCATCTGTTCCAAAAACTTCTTTTGCAATATCACGACGGTATACCAGGGTTCCTGGGCAGCACTGCCATGTAGAACCTCTCTGTACTCCGTCAGAGTCAGAAGCAGTTGTTCTTGTGAAATCGTACTGATCTGCAAGATCTGTATCCGGGTCAATTCCAAGATCTGTAAGCGGCATTGCTACATCTGCATCTTTGTCTGTATATTTGAAAACATAATCGGTCTCAGTTAAGAAAATATCTACTTTATCATCATCAGATGCATCAGCCTGATTCAGAAGCGCCTCATCAAGCTTCTGCTGGTAAACACCATCCTGGTTTGGGTTGATGATCCAATGGATCTCAGTTCCGTCTTTTAAGGTTGTAACAGTTCCATCGCTGGAAGTGGACTCAACTTCTGGATAAATAGCCTCCAGACGTGTACGGAACTCATCGTTCCAGGAATAGATGTTAATAACCTTTCCCTCTTCTCCTTCTGCATGTGCTACGGTTGCTGTTGCAGCCATACCGGTAACTGCCATAACAGCTGTAAGTAACATAGATACTGCTCTCTTCTTCATATAAAAGATCCTCCTTTTTTGAGCATTTTCTTAATGCTGTATCTCTTTGGTGCAATAAATATACCATTTTTATTTTTGACATTATATTATTTCTCTTAACAAAATATCAGATTCATGTCATAATATAAAAAATGACACATTTTTGTTTTGGAGGGGATTACATGGCAATATCAAAAGACTGGTACAACACAGAATTTGAAGAAAACGAAACTGAATCCAAGCACAGGCCGCCTTCTGTTGAATATTCCTTTTATACGGCAGTAAAAACCGGAGATATGGAAACTGTCATACAGAACTGTAATGCAGATTCTTTTACGAATCTGGAGGGAACCGGAGTCCTTTCCAGAAACCCTGTCACGAATCTGAAATACCACTTTGTGGTTACAGCTGCGATGCTTACCAGATATTGCATTGACGGAGGAATGGAGGCAGAGCAGGCCTACCGGCTTAGTGACTTTTACATTTTAAAAATGGATTCCTGCACTTCCCTGCGACAGATTGCAGACCTTCACCACACTATGGCAAAGGATTTTACCGGAAAAATGATCCTGCAAAAAAAATTATCCGTACTTTCCAAGCCAGTTATGCAGTGCATTGATTACATCTATGCTCATATAAAGGACCGTATCACCATAGAAGACCTTGCCTGCCACACCGGTCTTTCCCAGAATTATCTATCCAGGGTATTCAAACAAAATCTTGGAATTTCCATCAGTGACTACATAAGGGAGAAAAAAATAGAAAAAGCCACACATCTTCTTCGCTACTCGGACAAAGCAGTAGTTGACATCGCCAATTACCTATCCTTCTCTTCCCAGAGTCACTTTATTCAGGTATTCGAAAATTTCACTGGTCTGACTCCAAAAAAATACAGGGATAGGTATTATAAATCCATGTGGTAAGCTGACCTAGAGCGTGTTTGAAAAAAGCTTTCTGCATGATGTGCGTTACAATTTGTGGAAGATTTTGTCCGGATGAAGGCGCCGTAGCGGGCTACGGCAACTGAATTCGGGCAAAATATACCGCAAAGTGGGGCGTGCAGATTGCGGGAATGATTTTTCAAACAGGCTCTAGCACGTAAGGCTCCTGCAATGCATAATTCTCCGCCTTACATAAAAAGACCGGATATTCAGGAATAACCTTTATTTATGCATTGTTATTCCTGAATATCTGGTCATTTTTCTAATTCTTTATCCAGATTAGTTCAAAATAATATTAATTTCATGTACTTTTTCCAAAGTCAGTTTTTCTATTTCAGAGCGCTTCAGGCGAGCCTGCCTGCCGCCTTCTGCCGACAGCAAAGTACCATCACAAAAGGCTTCTTTTATCTGCACTTTATTCCATTCTTTTTTCTCCCTGTTAAAAATATGAATGGAAAATTTCCTTCCGGCAAATTCTATTTTCAAGGAAGCTTTTCCTTCCTGATCGTACTGCTCAGGCATAAGTGCAGGTGCTATCACCATATCGCCCAGCTGGCCTTTTACTCCAAAAACTTCTGTTATCATGGTCAGCATATACCAGCTTGCAGCTCCGGTCAGATATGCGTATAAGCCTCTTCCCTGATTATCGAAATATTCCGGGATTCCCGGGTACATTTTGCTGCGTTCAAAATCCATTGCAGTATCAAGCAGAGTCTGAAGAACTTTGTATCCTTCTTTGGCGTGACCGGTTTTGTACAATGCATTGGCATACATAACTGCCATATGGGAAAAGACGGCACCATTTTCCTTTTCTCCATATGCAAATCCAAACATTCTTCCCAGGTCAAATTTTTCCTCTTTGAAATCTGTATTCAGGCGGTAGCCGCCGGCTTTCCTGTCATACAGATATGCATCTGCACTCCTGCAGATTGCCTGTATCTGTTCCTCTGTAGCGGTACCACTCATGACAGCAAATACCTGTCCGGTAAGCATCATTCGGGTGTTACACTCTGCACCAGCTTTATTGTCGGTTTCATCTGAAACCGCGCTATATTCTACTTTTCTTCCATGATTATCATAATATCCATTAAACCAGCCTTTATCCCCATCCTGGATCCATTCATTTTTCCGAATATTTTCCACGAGCCAGTCTGCTTTTTCTTCCAGATTGCTGCATACCATTTTCAGAGAAAGCACTACTTTATTTCCACTGAGATTATGGGCACTCAAATCAGTATATTGCTTCAAAACCTTCTGTTTTTTCTCAGGGTTTTCATATAACTGTTTTCCACAGGCAAACAGACATTCCATTTCTTCTGCAAGCTCAATCCTGTTAATTCCCTGAACACTCTCTATTTCTCTAAGCACATAAGCGATATCCTTCAAATTTCCGGCATAAGCACAGGTAAAGGCCACACTCTCACCTTTTTCCCAGGCCATGTCTAAGGCATCATTCCAGTCTGCTCCATGCAGACACATTTCATTATGATCTCCCACATCAAAAAATGCGCACAGATTTTGAAGAAGAATATGTTCCAGAACAGTTCCATGATATATTTCATTAGCATCTGTTTTCTGTAAATTACCATAACTGCTGTTCCATTCTTCATCATGAGCTGTTCCGCGTTTTGACTGAAGATCCTTAAAATATGGAATCTTCTCAAATAAAACATCAAGATCCCCGGTCTGATCCAAATAAAGCTTCGTAGTTACAAACGGCCAAAAGCTATGATCCATCCATACACGGGTAATATTATTCCTGTCTGCAATAAATTCTCCCTGACCACTTCCTATAATTGTGGCATTTGTTCCATCAATACGAACACCTCCATAATTATCAATGATCATCTGTCTTACCTCAGATGGCTCCATGATCAACAAGGCAAGGCAATCCTGCCATAAATCGCGCCAGCCGCGTCCCCCTTTTCCATAATCATGATAGGGGAGAAAAGAACATCCATAAATTCTTCTGAGGATTGGCTGGAAACAGATCCATTTCAGATAATTATCCGCATCTTCGCTTCCAGTTTCAAACGCTACATTAACCTTCCGAATCCAGTGTTCTTTTACTTCTTCCAGCATATTCCGTACCTGGGAGCGGGTCCTGCAGCCAGAAGTCAACGACTCTATCCATTTAGAAGCTTTTGCCGGATCTATTGCCTTTTTATCTGTATTCTCCTTTCTTGGGAACTGCTGCTCACCGGCATCTGCAATCCCACATAGTAAAATATAACCAGCTGTTTCCCTTGGTTTCAGTGTTTTCCGGCTGAATCGGATGCCTCCAACAGCCTCTTTTCCCTGAAGTTCTGTTCCAGAGGGTTTTCCGGGCTTATTAATTCTTACTGCCTCTGGATTCAGAAAGGTTCCGCCTTCTCCTATAAACTCCTCCACCGTAGGATAAAATGACTCCGGCTTCTCTCCGTTTTCATCTGAACCGTATACAAAATATGTAGTATTATTTTTCTGATGTCCCCGCTCGTCAAAGGACAAAACCGGGGTTACTTCCACACCATAATCGGTGGTCCGAATTCGGTGGAGAAGGGAGGTAACATGGCGGTGATCTCGAAGATTATCTGCACTTCTTCCATATACCGGAATTGCACCTGTTGGCACAATTTCCACTTTTTTTTCGGAAATATTTGTGATTTCCACATATTCTACTTCCATGTCCCCAGAAATTGTAACAAAAGATGTTACTTCTGCCTGAAGACCATATTTTTGTGATTTTCGGGAAATCTTCTGCCACATAAAACCAGCTTCCAGTGTGCTTTCGTCCTGCTTATCTGTAAATTTCTGAAATTCCTGTTCTGCAGAATTTCCACAGACAGACCAACAGCCCAGAAGCTTCGGATCTGCTCCAGACAGAGCAGTATCACATGCTTCTGTGCTTTTATATACCTGACACCAGAAATTTCTGGTATTTCGGTTGTTATGCAGGTTTTCAATACTTACAGGCTCAAGAAGGAAATGATTCTGATCCGTTTTGCTGTCACCTCCCAGATTAGGGGTGATACTGGATTTCAGTCCTTTTTCTCCCGCCATAGGCAGATACAGACCGCTATAATTTTCCGGATCATGTATAATAAAGCTTCCGTTTTTATCCTGAAATTCTATATGTTTCATCAATGTTTCTCGCTTTCTGCCTGCGTCCACCCACCAGGCCTACTAAATTTTTACGACAGATACAATTCAACCTCAGTTTCAGCAGTCAGCTTATCCTGTGGGATATAATTATCTTTTAACTCTTCACCGTTTACAGTAAGTTTCTTAAATCCACTCTCTGCATGTCCCGGATTTTGCACTTTAATGTGCAGGTGACAGCCGCGGAAATCTTTTTCGACTTCAAATCCATCCCATTCCTTCGGTATGGACGGTGCGATACGAAGACCATAGAAATCAGGACGCATTCCAAGAATACCTTCCACACATCCTACCATAACAGTAGACGCAGTTCCAGTAAGCCAGTGTACATGAGAACGGCCAAAATTCGGACTTGCTTTCCCCTCTGTAAACTGACCATAGCAATATGGCTCAAGTCTGCGGATCTCCGCCTTATCATTCTGTGCAGCCGGAGCATTTTCCATAAAGTAGCCAAATGCTCTTTCTCCATGTCCCATTAATGCTTCTGCCAGAATGATCCATCCCTGTGACTGAGAAAAAATCCCTGCATTTTCTTTTGTTCCTGCATTATAAATTACAGCCAGTGCACCGTCAAAAGCATGTGCGTGGTATGGGGGATCCATGAGAATAGCACCATACTCTGTATTCAGTCTTTTATAAACCTGCTCAAGTGCCAGTTCTGACTGCTCCTTTGTTGCAAGCCCACTGATCACAGCCCAGCTCTGGGGATTCAGCCACATATTTGCTTCCGGATCTGTACGCTGTCCGATTATTTCTCCTGCTTCTGTAAAACCGCGGATAAACCGGTCTTCATTCCAGCAAAGCTTTTCAATCAGTTTCCCAAGCTCTTCCTGGCTTTTTTCCAGATATGAGATATATTCTTCATCTTTTTCGTAAGCCGCAAACTCCTTCAAAATGGTCATTGCATAATAAAACTGCAAAGCTACAAAAGTAGATTCTCCATCTTTTCCAAGCCTCAGGCAGTCGTTCCAATCTGCATAAAGTCCCGCCGGCATTCCATGTTTTCCAAGATGTTCCATCGAGAACTGGATCGCACGTTTCAGATGCTCATATACTGTTCCTTCATCTTTATTTGCAAATGGGATTACCTCATCAATAAAATCTACATTTCCTGTCTCTGACACATACTTATATACAGTTGGAAAAAGCCATAAAGCATCGTCAGCGCGATATGCCGGATGCCCTGTTTCCTGTACATAGGAAGCATCGTCTGGCGTATCCTCATGTCCTGGATTATGGGTGAATTTAACAAGAGGCAGACCACCACCATTATCTACCTGGGCAGACAACATGAAACGGATCTTATCCGCTGCCATTTCAGGTGCCAGATGGATCACGCCCTGAATATCCTGCACAGTGTCGCGGTATCCATATCCATTGCGCAGACCGCAGTAAGTAAAGGATGCTGCTCTGGACCAGATAAAAGTCATAAAACAGTTGTAAGCGTTCCATGTGTTGATCATGGTATTAAATTCATTACTTGGAGTTTTTATCTGAAAATGTGAAAGCTGTCCATGCCAGTAACTGATCAGTTCTTCCAGTTCCCTTTCGCAAACCTGCTGGCAATTTTGGTCATAACGCGCAACAATCGCTTCTGCCTCGTCATTCTTTTTCATACCTACAAGAAAAGCCATCTCTTTCTTTTCTCCCGGGGCAAGCTTTAACACTGCTGTCAATGCACCACAGCTGTTTTCATTATAATTTCCCTCACAATTAAGCTTGCCGTCAATTACTCCTACCGGGTTTCCATAACCGTGATATCTCCCCAGAAATGCTTCTTTTTCACCGCACCAGGAATCCACTGGCACGCCGGCCAGACCCAGGAACCGATTTGTCACATCTTTGTTATCTACCTTTTCCCCTTCATCAAGACGATCCAGATTTGCATGGATCATCTGGCGTACACGGTTTCCTCTGAAAACAGTTTTGGTAATATACTGGGAATACTGCAGATTTACCTGATCCTGCTCATAGTTGCTGTTGTTGGTAAATTCCGCATATCCGGTTACATTAATTTCTCTTTCCTTATCAGAACAGTTCTCCACACAAAGGCTCCACACCTCATAAGACTGTCCCAGGGGTACATAATACCTAACCTCAGAATGAATACCGCTGTAATCTGCCATCATCCTGGTATAAGCAGTACCGTGGTGACATTCACTTTTATATTTTTCAAGATCCTTTCCTACAGGCTGCCATGACGCTGACCAAAAATCTTTCGTTTCATTGTCCCTCAGATAAATATATCTTCCCGGCTCGTCAAACTGATTAAAAACATAACGTAAAATTCTTCCGTTAGCCCCAGACTTTACAAAGCTGTATCCGCCTGCATTATTGGACACAATGGCACCATACTCAGGATCTCCCAGATAGTTTACCCAAGGCGCTGGTGTATCTGGTCTGGTAATCACATATTCTCGTTTCTTATCATCAAAATATCCATATTTCATCCCTGCACACTCCTCCTGGTCTTTATATTGACCCGATTTTCCCATATGATATCTCATATGATAAAAAACATATACCAAAACTCACTATAAAATATCAAAATTATGACATGAAAAAAAGCACCCACCTCGCGGTGAGTGCTCTTCATTTTCATCTATTAAGCTAACTTGATCGGGTTGATCTTCACTCCAGGACCCATTGTCGGAGCAATAACAACGCTCTTTAAATACTGTCCTTTCAGTGTGCTAGGTCTAGCCTTTACAATAGCTCCAATCAGCGTCTGGAAGTTGTCGCTTAACTGCTCCTCAGTAAAGGAAGCTTTACCGATCGGCACATGGATAATGTTTGATTTGTCAAGACGATACTCAATCTTACCAGCTTTGATATCATTGATAGCCTTTGTAACATCCATAGTTACAGTACCAGCCTTCGGGTTAGGCATTAAACCTTTCGGTCCAAGTACACGACCAAGACGTCCAACAACACCCATCATATCTGGAGTTGCAACAACAACGTCGAAGTCAAGCCATCCTTCATTCTGGATCTTCGGAATAAGGTCCTCAGCGCCTACGAAATCAGCACCTGCAGCCTTAGCTTCCTCAGCTTTTGCATCCTTAGCGAATACAAGAACGCGAACAGTTTTACCTGTACCGTGTGGCAGAACTACTGCACCACGGATCTGCTGATCTGCATGACGTCCATCGCAGCCTGTGCGGATATGAACTTCGATAGTCTCGTCAAATTTGGCAACAGCAGCTTTTTTAACTAAGCTGATAGCTTCATTAGTATCGTATAATGTTGCGCGGTCAACTGCCTTAGCAGCCTCCACGTATTTCTTTCCTCGTTTCATTTCTATAACCTCCTGTGGTATTTGCGGGGAAAAGCCCTCCCACTTACTATTTGTGATTAATCAACTACTTCAATTCCCATACTTCTTGCAGTACCAGCAATCATGCTTGCTGCTGCTTCGATGGATGCTGCATTTAAGTCTTTCATCTTAAGCTGAGCGATCTCCTCAACCTGAGCTTTTGTAACTTTAGCAACTTTTGTTTTGTTCGGTACGCCGGAACCGGATTTGATATTTGCAGCTTTCTTAAGAAGAACTGCAGCCGGCGGAGTTTTGGTTATGAAGCTGAAACTTCTATCTGCATAAACAGTGATTACTACAGGAATGATCATACCATCCTGATCTGCTGTTCTCGCATTGAACTCTTTTGTAAACTGAACGATATTTACACCGTGCTGTCCAAGAGCCGGACCTACAGGTGGTGCTGGAGTTGCTTTACCAGCGGGAATCTGTAATTTGATATATCCTGTTACTTTCTTTGCCATTTTCGGCACCTCCTATGTGGTATTGGCGGGGGTATGTCCCTCCCACGATATTGTGTTACCTTTGTCTGTTACATTTTCTGAACTTCTGCGAAACTGATTACAACCGGTGTTTCGCGTCCAAACATCTCTACATTGATCGTTACAAGCTGCTTCTGCGGATTGATGGCAGTCACAACACCTGTAGTCTCTTTCCAGGCTCCGCCTGTTACAACAACGGTATCGCCCTCGACGAAATCAACGCGGACAGTCTCATCTTTGATGCCCAGCGGCTTCATTTCTTCTTCTGTGAGCGGTACAGGCTTGGATCCCGGACCAACAAACCCAGTCACTCCACGGGTATTCCGGACAACATACCAGGTATCGTCGTTCATGACCATGTTGATAAGAACATAGCTTGGGAACATTTTTCTCTGGACCTGCTTGGAAACACCATTACGCATCTCCACAACGTCTTCCAGAGGAACCCGTACTTCCAGAATCTGATCCTCAAGATGTCGGTTTTCAATTGTCTTCTCAATGTTGGCCTTTACCTTGTTCTCATAACCGGAATAGGTATGGACAACGTACCATTTTGCTTCTGACATACAATCACCTTTGTCCTTATTTGATTAAAAGATTAATGCATTCCAGAATGCCTGCATCCATCACACTGATGATCACACCGAGAATTACGGTTATGACAATAACAACAACTGACTGTTTCATCAGTGTATCGCGGTCTGTCCAGACAATTTTGTTGAACTCTGCCTTCAGCCCCTGGAACCAGGATTTCTTCGGCTCCTTAGCCTTGGCGGTCTTGCCTGCAGATTTTTCTTTTTCTTGCATAGCCTAACCTCACAATCTAAAGTGACTATTTTGTTTCCTTGTGCATTGTGTGTCTCTGGCAGAACTTACAATATTTCTTGGTTTCCATTCTCTCAGGATGGTTCTTTTTCTCCTTGGTCATATTGTAGTTACGCTGCTTGCACTCTGTACATGCTAATGTAATCCTAACGCGCACAACTTCCACCTCCAGTGTTTTCATTTGCATGGTCTTAAATCAGCCTTTTCGGTGTATCCGCCACCGTTTTTCGGCATAAAAAAAAGACCTAACTTCCATGTCGCTTGTACAGTTTACCACACAGCGGACATATCCGTCAAGTCTTTTGCATATAATTCTTAAGGATTTTTTGACTAAAAATAAGCTCCAATCCATGCTGGATAGCAGCAAAAGGCAGTAGTGTCACAGAAGCTCTGTAAAGCCCTTGGGCGGCAAAGAAAAATCACTTTCCATGCACACTGAGAAAATATAATTCTCAAATTCCATTGTCCTGAAAAAGCCTGGTCTTTTCGGTGATTTTCCCAGAACAAAGCCCTGATCTTTTCGAATGATCTCGAAAGAATCAAGCGGAAGGCTCATCCCCCTGCCTGTCATTTTCATATAACTTTCCTTTAAGGTCCAAAGTGTAAAAAAAGCTTTGCCCGGGTCAGAAGCAGCTTCTATATATTCCCGCTCTGTCGAATGGAAATAATGCTCCGCAATTTCCAGAGGCGCATTGACATTCCGCTCAATGTCGCATCCCACTTCACCATCCGACACTACTCCTACCACATATTCTCCAGCATGGGAGATATTAAAATGGAAATGGTCCGCCAAAGGCTTCCCATTTTCGGAATATTTCAGGCTGCTTTCGGAAAGTCCGTTCCCATTCAGGATCTTTCGGATCATAATTCCTGCTCCCAGACTCCTTTTGCGGTCATCCGGCTGAAGATACCGGATGACCTTCTTTCTTCTCTCTGGTCCAACTTGTTCCAAAAGGCTTTCATTCTGCAAGGGATCCTCAAGAGTATTGATATTGATTCTATATAATTTTATCATTTCTTACTATAAAAGAACCGGATAGTAACCGTGGATTCCCTATGTCTACTCCAGACAGATTACTGTTCACTCTAATCACAGCAATACGCTTCGCCATGCACAGAAATCATGCATTCACATGATTTCGCGCCGCAATTCTCGGGTTTTCTGTGAACTTTGTTTACAAAAACACCTCGCGGAATGTTACCTGTGACCCGCAATACGTTTCGCCATGCACGAATTCAACCTTTATTTTTTCTCAATATTGATCTTCTGGTCAAATCCGGTAAGACTGAAAACATCGTACACTTCATCAGAAACATTTACAATCCGGAAGCCTTCCTTGCCTGCCATCTTCTTATAAGCGGCGATTACCAGACGAAGTCCGGCGGAAGAGATATATTCCAGGTTTGCAAAGTCAAATACCAGGCTGGTTGTACCAGGATCAAGTGCTGACAGCTCCTTTTCCAGCTGCGGTGCAGTCTGGGTGTCAAGCCATCCTGTGATCTCCATAGTTACCTTGCTGCCCTCTGTCTTACTTACAATTTCCATTACAATTTCCTCCTTTAAGTTGCGTAAATCAATCAAAGAATGCAAGTCTGTCAAGTGCCTCAATAGCGCTTTCCAGATATCTGTCATCTGTAACCGGCCATTTGTAATCCAGTCTGTAAAGAACCTGTGCTGTAAACCGGTTGCTGTAATCCAGGGTATAGATCTCATTTTCATTATGAGCCGTATACGCGATCAGTCCGGAAACAACATCCGAATCATCACTGTTCTTTGCAAATTCTTTTACTGCAGCCTCAAACTCTTCATCACTTACAATGTCAATGTCAAATCCATGGCTCCGCATTGCATAGATCAGATCCGCCATATAGATATGATGGCTGTTGCAGGCGTGGAATACGGTAAATCTCCGGTCTGTCTGCACCAGTTTCAACACTGCAAGTGCAGTAGAATCAATTGGTGAAAATTCTGTAACTTCGTGCATAGCCCCAATTGGGAATTTACCAACTGCCTCATATCCTCTCAGGCTTCGCAGGAATCCGTTTGTAATAAAGTTGATCTGGAATTCACCATCTGAATTTCGGCTCATCAGATTTCCTACACGGATAACCTTTCCGTCAAGCCCACTGGAAACAGCTTCCAGTACAGCTCTCTCTGCAAGGAATTTTGTGCGGATATATTCATTTGTGATGTTCTGTCCAATATACAGATCGTTTTCATTAAAGACTCTGGACATTGGCGGAACACCATCGGAACCTTCTCCGGCAACAGAAACAGTAGAAATCTGGATCAGTCTGCGTCCACTATTTTTACAGAATTCAATCAGATTTTCCACTCCGTGTACATTTATCTTCTCCAGTACATCACCAGCTGCAAAATGCTTTACGCAGGCTGCGCAGTTAATAATGGTGTTAAATTTGTAATCTGCAAATTTCTCCACCTGTTCTTTCGAGGTAATATCGCCGTCCACACAGATAATACGCTCTCCAAACAGTTCCTGGCATGGATTATCGAAGTAATACATCAACATATGCATCATTCGTTTCTCCATGGACTCATATTTTCCCTTACGTACCAGGCAGTAAACCTTGCCGTCATAATTATCCAGATAGGACTTCAGAACATGAATTCCCAGGAAGCCAGTTGCACCTGTAATCATGATATCACCAATTTCTTCCTTTGTCACCTGGTTTACGTTTTCTTCCACATTTCCGCTGATCACGCTCTGGATCCGGTTATAGTTATAGCTGGAGAATTCATTCTCGCTCTGCGGATTTTCAAATGCTTCACTGTTATCCACGATTGCAGAAAGCTCACGGATAGTCGGATATTTGAAAATGTCCGCATATACAATGGAAATATTCTTGGAAAGGCACATAACAGCAACTTTCGATGCAGTAAGTGAGGAGCCTCCAAGTTCGAAGAAGTTATCCTCAATTCCTACTTTTTCAATGCCAAGTGCTTTTTCAAATATCTCGCAAAGTTTAATCTGGACAGCAGTAACAGGCTCCACATAGGCTGTGCTTGCTGTGGTGGTTACTTCTGGTACCGGAAGTGCCTTTTTGTCAATCTTTCCGCCAGGAGTCACCGGCATTTTCTCAAGATGGACAAAGAAGGACGGCATCATGTAATCCGGAATCAGCGGGTTCAGGAACAGCTTCAGCTCATCTTCCGGAATGGTTTCACCAGTATAATAAGCTGTGATATATTTGTTTCCACCTTTTTCAATTACAATAACAGCCGCATTCTTCACCAGATCATGCTTCAGAAGGGCACCCTCGATCTCACCAAGCTCAATACGATATCCTCTGATTTTTACCTGGGAATCGATTCTTCCGATATATTCAATATTTCCGTCACCTTTCATGCGGACCATATCACCGGTTCTGTAAAGACGTTTGTCCTCTTCGCATACGGAGAACGGATTTTCCACAAATACGGAAGCCGTCTTCTCAGGAAGATTGTGATATCCTCTTGCAATCTGACGTCCGGCATGGCAAAGCTCACCAGAAGCGCCTACCGGAAGCCGTTTCATATTTTCGTCCACAATGTAGCTGCGGATATTCCGCTGTGACTTACCGATCGGGATGTTGTCGTACTGTTTGTCAACCCAGAACTCTGTGGAGGAAACAGTATTCTCCGTTGGACCGTAGCCATTGATCATCTGGTAAGTTCTATCCCGGTAATATTTGAACTTCTCACCACCCAGGGTGACAAATTTCAGGCTCGGAGCATCGTCAAGAAGCTCTGCAACCAGCTCGCCCATCTGGGTTGGGAAGGTAGCTGTGGTAATTTTTTCTTCTTTTATAAATTTTCCAACAGCAACTGCATCTTTTCGTATGCTCTCTGGCAAAATGTACAGTACCGCGCCTGCAGTAAGCGGAGCAAACAGGTCAATCACGGATGCATCGAAGCAGAAGCTTGCAAACTCTGCCACAATATCATCTGGTGTCAGTTTTCTTGTCATAAGGATATACTCGATCAGGTTCAGCAGGTTCCGCTGTTCAAGCATAACACCTTTTGGTTTTCCGGTGGAACCGGATGTGTAGATCATATAAGCCAGGTTCTCTGGTTTCGGAGCTGTGAGCTCTACAGAAAGTGCAAAGTCTTTGGATTCTGCTGCCACGTCATCCAGGCTGATCACATTCTGGTCGTAGAAGCCTACCAGACTGCGGTAACGGTCTATTACAAGCAGGTTTTCTGCCTCGGAATCCTTCAGCATGTACTCAATTCTGCTCTGCGGATATTCCGGATCCAATGGAACATACGCACCGCCGGCTTTCATAACACCGATATAAGCTACGGCATATTCCTTTGTTCTTCCGCACAGAATACCTGCAACCTTTTCCCTGCCAAAGCCATTTTCCGTAAGCTTCTGAGCAACATAATCTGACATATGGTCCAGTTCTTTATAGGTAAGCTCGCCCATTCCGTCTTTTACCGCCGGTCTGTCCGGATATTTTGCAACAGCTTCCCTGAACAGGTCTACAAAGGTCTTTCCGGCATGGGAAGGATCATCTTCCATTTTGGTTTCTTCCTCAAACATCAGTCTGATGTCTGCCGGCTCGTATTCTCTCAGGATTCCATCTGCCGTTGTTTCCAGGTTATCTGCAAGGTATTTGATGGTTTCCTCGTTGTACATGTCGCCTCTGTACTCAATCTCAAAGACAAACTTATTTCTCTCAATTGAAATACTGATGGAAACAGGTGCCTTTGCCGCATTCAGCTGAACAGGTTCTTCCTGCGCATATTCCCCGCCGATATTATCAAAGGCGAAGTTGTCGCCCTGATAGATCACCATGGCATCTGCCTTGATGTTGAACTCATGGCTGATCTGGGAGAACGGATAAATATCGTTGTTCATGGAATTAATCAGCTGCTGCTGGACAGCATTCAGGCAATCCGCAGTGCTTCCTGAGAAATCACAGTAAACGGGAAGAGTCTTTACCAGCATACCCACGGTATCGGAAAGTCTGGAATCGTTTCTGCCGTGGTAAATAGTGGTAAATACCGCATCCTTCCTGAAATTGTATTTTCCAAGAGTAATACCAAAAGCAGAGATAAAGAATACATTCTCTGTAATTCCGTGCTTCTTACAGAATGCCTTCACGTCCTGTACGGAGAACTCACTGGTCTCACGATGATACATCTCTGCGGTTGGAGCTGCTCCGCTCTTGTCTGGATAGAAGTTGATGCTTCCGCCCGCATTTTCAAAAACGGATTTATAGTAGTTCTCTGCATTCTTATAAGCATCACTTGCCAGAGCATCCCTGTTATCAAGGGCCAGATCATAGGAAGTATACTCTTCCACTTCCAGCTTTTCTCCGCTGTAAGCCCTGTTAATGTCGTTCAGGATAATGCCCAGGGAGGTACCATCTGCAACAATATGATGAATGTCAAGGAACAGATAATTTCCATCACAGGTTCTGTGAATCTCAAAGCGGAAAAGCTGTTCATTAAACAGCATGTACGGACGAACCAGAGTTTCCCGGTTCATTCCATTTATAATCTGCGTCTTATAAGTGAAAGCATCATTACGTTTCTGAAGGACTTCTCCTTCGTCGCTCATAAAGAGACGGGTTTTCAGGTAAGGATGAGCTGCAACGGTGCTGTCAATTGCTTCTGCCAGCTTATCCAGGTCAACCTTTTTGTCAAGCTTCAGAAGATATGGAATGTTGTAAATGGTGGATCCCATATTGGCTGTACACTCGATGAAAATTCCCTCCTGAGTATTAGTGAGAGGATAATTTTCCTGGATTTCCCTCTTGGTTTCTTTTCCGGCAGTCTTCACAAAGCTCTCTAACATCTGAATGGTTGGGTGATCCTTGATGTCAGATGTTTTTATCACAATGTCAAAAGCTTTGGAAATAAGGATATTCAGCTTAATAGCAGTGATAGAGGTCAGTCCTGCCTCGTAAATATCTGTGGTAATGCCGAATTCGGTATAGCCAAGAACCTCAGCAATACAGTCAAACAGCTTCTGCTGAGTCTCATTCTCCGGTTTCACGATTTCTTCCACTTTTCGCTCTGGCAGTGGAAGGGCTTTTTTGTTTACCTTCTGATTCTGGTTCAGCGGAATCTTGTCGATCTGCATGGTAACTGCCGGAACCATGTATGGAGGCTTGGTTTCTTTGATGAAATCATTTAACTTATTTATGTCAACCTGACCGTCAGATACTACATAAGCTGCAATATATTTTCCGCCGCCATTTGGATCGTCAAAAGCCACTACGGTTGCATCCTTTATGCCTTCGTATCTTCTTATGACCTCCTCAACCTCGGAAAGCTCAATTCTAAAGCCTCTGACCTTAACCTGGGAGTCTTTTCTTCCAATGATCTGGATGTTTCCATCTGGAAGATATCTGGCAACATCACCGGAATGATACAGGACTTCATAACCTTCTGCATCGTCATAAATATTCTTCGTATAAACTTCCGAAGTTTTCTCCGGTTTATTCAGATAGCCTCTGGAAACCTGCCATCCGGAGATCATCAGTTCACCGCAGGCACCGTATGGAAGCAGATGACCAAACTTATCGGCTATATAAAGCTTGAAATTATCAAGCGCTTTTCCGATTGGAATATTTGAATAATATTTATCCACTTCAAATACAGTTGTAAAAATTGTGCACTCTGTAGGACCATACGCATTAAAGAATTTATAATCCTTCGGCGGTTCCATAGGAACAAGCTTCTCTCCACCTATGGAAAGATATTGCAGACTCTCGCAGCTCATTTCCATCGCAAACTGTCTTCCCACCTGTGTAGTCATAAAGGAATGGGTAACGCCATTCTCTTCAAAATAACGCTGAAGTGCAATGAAATCAAGACGGATTTCTTCCGGAATAATGTGAAGCTCTGCACCGTTTGCAATTGCACCGTAAATGTCCATCATGGAAGCATCAAAACCAAAGGACGCATAAGCTGCTATTTTGGAGCTGTGATCTACCTGGTAATACTTTTTGTACCAGTGGCAGAATGCAGTGATATTTCCATATTCCAGCATACAGCCTTTGGGCACACCAGTGGAGCCGGAAGTGTACAGTAAAATAAACAGATCATGAAGCTCTGGCTTCTTAAGTTCCACATCACGGTCTTCCAGCTGCGGAATCTCATCTGTAAATAAAACAGGTCCCTGATAGCCGTCTACCAGTGGCAGAAGCTCTCTGTCTGCAATCAAAAGCTTCGCAGCAGAATCTTCCAGCATGTACATCAGACGGTCTTTCGGATATGTAGGATCAAGAGGCTGGTATGCTGCACCGGCTTTGATTACGCCCATTGGTGCGATGGCCATGTATTCGCAGCGGGGGATCAGAATGGAGACTACATCCTCCCTGCCGATTCCCTGGGATGCAATATATTTTCCAAGCCTGTCGCTGAGCTCGTCCAGTTCTTTATAGGTATATTTCCGGTCTTTAAATACCACTGCTGTGTGGTCCGGAATGGTCTCTGCCAGTTCATCGAACATGTCGGAAATGGTTTTGCTTCTGTCAAATTCGTTTTCTGTATGATTGAATTCTGCGATCTTGTTTACCCCACTCTGAGAGATAACAGAGATTTCAGAAACATATTTTGTTTTCAGCGCAGAACTCATGGCAGCTTCATAGGAATCCAGGATTCCGTCAATAAAGGCCTGGCTGTACATGTCGCTGCGGTATTCTGCAGTAAGCACATAAGTGTGGTTGTACTCTCTTACCTGGATCAGCAGAGGCATTTTAGCCATATCCAGGGAAAGGTCGTGACCTCTGGCAATGGTGTCTCCGATTGGATAATCGTCACTGAGCTCTGCCTGGTATGCAAATGTAAGATCCGAATTCAGCCCATATTTTGCACAGATATCGGAAAATGGGAAAATATCGTTTGCCATGGAGGACAGCATCTGCTCGGAAAGCTCTGCCATATACGCCTGTACGGTGGTCTTCGGGTCGAATTTGCAATAAACAGGAAGGGTTTTTACCAGCATGCAGACTGTGTTTTCAAGCCTGGAATCGTTTCGTCCATTATAAATCGTGGAAAACAGACTATCCTCTGCATTGGAGTATTTTGCCATAAGGATGCCGAACAGACCTGTAAATAAAATATTCGGGGTAACACCCAGCTTCTCGCAATAGGAAAGAATGGCCTCTTCTTTCAGACCCATGGTCTTCTCCAGATAACCTTTTTCAGGAGCTTTTCCATTCAGGTCTGGCATTGGGAGGGATTCCGTTTCAATTCCTTCAAAAATACTGTCATAATATTTCTCGGCTTTTTTGTATTTGCCCTCTTTCATCTGCTGTTCTTCGTCAAGAGCCGCATCAAATCCGGTATAGGACTCTTTTTCCAGTTTTTCACCCATATAGGCCTTATTGATATCCTCGAAAATGATATCATAAGAGTTGCCGTCAGCAATAATATGGTGGAAATCTGTAAAGAGGTATTTCTTATCTTCTGTCACATAAATTGCCACACGAAGGAGACGTCCTTTTTCCAGCTTAAACGGACGTACAAGGCTTTCCTTCTGGCTGGCAAATTTCTCATTTGTGGTCTCGATCACTTCCGGCACAAATGTCTCATTTCCAGGGCGCTGTACCATCTCCCCATTATCATCAAGATATACCTGTGTGAGCAGGTAGGAATGGGCACTTACCATTCTGGCAATTGCATCGGATAATTTCCGGGTATCCACTGCAGGATCCAGTTCAAAAAGGAAGGGGATATTGTATACGGTACTCTCAGGATTTTTGCTGCACTCTGCAAAAATACCCTTCTGGGAACCGGTAAGAGGATAAACCTCTCTCTTTTCGTAGGTTCTGAGCTTCGGCGCCAGCATGACATATTTTTCCAGCTTCTCCACGGTATTGTTCTCGTGGATATCGCTTGTTTTTACGGTAACACCAAATTCCTCTGAGATCAGGACGCAGAGCTTCATTGCACTGATGGAGGAAAGACCGGCCTTATAAAAGCTGGTGTCGATTCCGAAGAAGTCGTTTTCTACTACTTTTGCCACAATGTCAAAAATCTTCTTCTGCATTGGATTTTCCGGCTCTTTCAGATTTCTGGGCTGCGCCACCGGCTTGGGCAATGCTTTTTTGTCAATTTTGCCATTCTGTGTTAAAGGCATTTTTTCCAGCTGGATGAAAACATCCGGAACCATGTAATGAGCCAGGGATTCTGACGCATAAGCGGTAAGCGCTTCAACATCGATCTCACGGTCTGCCATAAAGTAGCAGCAAAGATATTTATTATCCACCGGTACTGTAATACTGGTGATGATTCCTTCGAAGCTGTTAACAACCTCCTCGATCTCACCAAGCTCGATTCTGAGACCGCGAAGCTTGATCTGATTGTCAATTCTTCCGAAAAATTCGATCTCACCATCTGGAGTGATCTTTGCAAGATCTCCTGTTTTATAGGCTCTTTCGCCGTTGAGAGTGATGAAAACTTCTGCTGTTTTCTCCGGCAGATTGATATAGCCCCGACCTACACCAAGACCTGCAATTACAAGCTCTCCTGTCTCTCCGTCCGGAAGGATCCTGTTCTCTTTGTCAACCACGTACACCTGAACGTTGCCGTTTGGCTCTCCGATGGTAATATTTTTGCTGTCGGTGATCACCTTCATGGTACAGCTGATGGTGGTCTCGGTTGGTCCATAGCCGTTCATAATATAAGCATCCGGGTTTACTGCGTGGATCTTGTCAAAAAGTGCAGGCGGGAATGCTTCTGCTCCTACGTCAAATACCTTGATCTGGGCAGCTGCTTCCTGAAGCTGGGGCAGATCGATCATATTGGAAAGATAGGTAGGAGTTGTGGTCATAATATCCACTTTATTTTTTACAATTAAATCTCCAAGCATAATGGGATTCAGGATCTCTTCATCGCTTGCGATCACTGCGGTCATTCCATTGGTGAGAGGGAGAAATTCCTCAAGCACCGAAACATCAAATGTCATGGCTGCCATGGAAAGGGAAACGCTTCCCCTGCTTACATAGCCATAGGTTTCTGCATTCTTTGGATTAGGATTTACAAAATTGGCAAGGTTGATATGCTCGATCATAACACCTTTTGGTTTTCCCGTGGAACCGGAGGTGTAAATACAGTAGCAAAGATCATGTTCCTTAATCCTGGTATCCGGGTTCCCGGCATTTGGATTTTCCAGCAATTCTTCAAGCAGAAGCACCGTACAGGAAAGCCTGGAAAACAGCTCCTGGCGGTCCTTCGCGATTTCCTTTGTGGTGATAATAAAGGGAACTCCTGCATCTTCAAAAATGAACTGCACACGGTCATCGGGATAATCCGGGGCTGCGACAGCAAATGCACCACCAGCCTTCAAAATACCCTGACGGACTGCGTAAAAGTCACAGCAGCGCTCCAGTACCACACCTACGATTTTTTCACAGCCAACGCCTTTTTCAATAAGAGAATTCGCAATTCTGTTTGCTCTTTCATTCAGCTGTGCGTAGGTAAAGCTTTCCTTGCTGGAAGCTACAGCACATTTGTCAGGATGAAGCCGCACCTGCTCTTCAAACAGCTTTGTCACAGGCTGAAATTCAAAAACAAAATTGCTCTTTTCGTTAATGTCAGACATTTCCTGCACCTCCTAAAATGATATTATAGTATTATTCATATCAATTGCGCGGATATAATCCATTGATTTTGAAATCTTTTTCACCAGCTCAATTCCATGGATATCAAACTCCTCATGGTCATAGCTGTATTCCAACGGATTAAAATTCACTCCGTTGTCTCTTATCCTTAACTGGCAAATGTCATCCTCCAGGCAAAGATTGATGTCGATCCAGTTGGAAGTTTTTCCACCAAATTTAATGATATTCACAGTCATTTCTTCTGCACACACGGCAGCAAGATTGGCTCTGTTTCCGGATACACCGTTTTCCTTGCAGAACTCCAGGATTTTTCTGTTAACCGCGCCAGCTTCTTCCATGGTGCTCTTAATGGAAAAATCAAAATTGATTCCGGGATTTTGGTCCGGAACAATATAAAAAGTAGAATTTTTGTGTTTGATCTTTCGGAAAATCCAGGCTGCGATCAAGGTTATGATCTCTGTGGCAACAAATGCAGCACCAATTCCATTTGTACCGATTCCATCAATCTGTTTCCAGATAGAAATTCCTATAAATGTTGCAGGAAGAACTGCCACTGCGTTTTCAAGGAAGGTAACAAAGCTTGCAATTGCAGTCTCTTCAATAGATTCATAATAGCTTACGGTAAATTTATTCCAGAGATAAGGCACTACACATAAAGCAAAAATACGCAGTGCATGAACCATCTCCCGTCCCAGCTCTCCGCCGCCTCCGAACATAATGGTGATCTGTTCTGTAAACAGCATGATCAGAACGAATATGACTGCCAGCACGATGTAGCTGTATTTCAGCATTTTTTTGCACAGGACACGGATTCCCACATAGTCTTTTTCTCCAAAAAGAATTCCTGCAACATTAGGAATTACGCCAATGATTCCGCCTGTAAGCATTTCCACGATCAGCAAAACATTGTCGCAGACCGTAAATACTGCCATTCCGTCTTCCCCGATCTGATTCATAATGATGGTGTTCAGACCAAGGGCTTTTACAAAATTGGTTGCCATGAAAACAAGCATGGGCACACCTGTAATCACTGCCTCCTTCACGATTCCGAAATCCTTTGCATTCAGCCGCACGAAACTGATATTCCTCTTATCTGAGCGAATATAGAAAAGGAAAACCACCATGGCAAAAAGAAAGCCAAGTACCGTTGATAAGGATGCACCTGTAACTCCAAGTGGTGTAAATCTAAGAAATATGTAATCCAGCACAAGATTTATCACATTGGCTGCGATCAGATAAACAGAAGCAAGCTCCGGATGGTTTTCCACCCCAAGGTAGTTTACCATCATCAGACCGATTCCGATTACCGGTGCACCTAACATGCTAATGCGGATATAGTCTCTTGTATAAGTTGTCAAAACTCCGTCTCCGGATACCAGAAATCTGGCAATAGGTCCTGCAGCAGGAAATGCAATAAGAGAAAACAGCAGTCCCACCACGAGTGTGACAATAAAAGTGGCCGAAAACAATCTCGAAGCCCCTTCTTTGTCACGTTTACCAAGCATATTTCCTGCGGCTATGGAACCTCCCACACCCAGACAGTAACCGGTAAGCTGAACTATCGTTTCAACCGGAAGACTCATTGTGACTGCGGACATTGCTTCTACACCAATTAAATTACTTACAAAGATAGTGTCCACAATGTTTCCAAGCTGAAGTGCCAGCGACATCATAATACCTGGAACGATATACTTGTTTAATTTCGCATTCAGCAACCTGTTATTTCTGTTTTCCACCATTCCATCCCCTTTCGAAATTTTGGAGTATTTCTAAACAAAATCAGAATACTCCATATTTATATATAATTTAGCAAAAAATGAAATATTTTTCAATAAAGCAACGAAAACAACGTCAAATTAAACAAAAATAGCTTAAAAAAATACCGGTTTCCCGAAGATATCCCTTTAATGGAATTCTTTGGAAACCGGTAGTATCCTTCCTGATATGTAATTATTCAGCAGACTCCAGAACATGTTTAAAAAGGCTTTCTACAAAATGTACGTCACAATTTGCGGAGCCTGCAGATTGCAGGAAATAAATTTTCAGGCAAGCTCCAAAGCCCTGTGGCAGGCTGCTTTATGCCCCTTTTCCACCTCCTGAAGCACAGGAGCTTCCTGCCTGCAGCGGTCTGTTGCATAGGGACAGCGGGTATGGAATTTGCATCCTGACGGTGGATTGTAGGCACTTGGCACGTCACCCTCCAGAATGATACGCTGACGTTTCTTCTTCACATCTGGAAGCGGGATTGCAGAAAGAAGAGCTTTTGTATAGGGGTGCATCGGATTGGAATAAAGCTGGGCTTTTTCTGCAACCTCAACCACACTTCCAAGATACATAACTGCAATTCTGTCACTGATATGGCGGACTACACTCAGGTCATGGGAGATAAACAGGTAGGTCAGATTTTTCTTCTGCTGCATATTTCTCATAAGATTCAGCACCTGCGCGCGGACAGATACGTCCAGTGCGGAAACTGCCTCATCACAGACAACAAATTCCGGATTCAGGATCAGTGCCCTTGCAATTCCGATTCGCTGCCTCTGACCGCCTGAAAACTCGTGAGGAAAACGATTCAGATACTGTTTATCCAGTCCAACCTCCTGAAGGATCTCTTCCACCATTTCCCTGCGTTCTTCCTTAGTCCCCACTTTATACACCTCAAGAGGGGCACTGATCAGATCATAAACGGTCATTCTGGGATTCAGGGAGCTATATGGATCCTGGAAAATAATCTGCAGCTTCCGGCGCATTTCCCACATTTTTTTCTTATCATAGGTAAGGATGTCTTCCCCATTGTACATAACCTGGCCCTCTGTTGCCGGGATCAGGCGGAGAATAGTTCTTCCCAGAGTGGATTTTCCGCAGCCGGACTCTCCGACCAGGCCCAGTGTCTCACCCTTTCTCACAGAAAGACTTACATGGTCTACTGCTTTTACTACAGATGGATTACGGTTCAGAAGCCCTTTTTTTGCCGTAAAATATTTGGATAAATCCTTTGTTTCCAATAAGATTCCTGTGTTCTCACTCATTATTTCTCACCCTCGTATCTGAAGCAGCTTACCAGAGAATTTCCAGCATGGTAAACGCCTGGTTTTTCTTTCATGCAGCGGTCTTTTCCGTAAGGACATCGGGGAGCAAATCTGCAGCCTGCAGGCATGGCGTCCGGTGCCGGAACGGTGCCCTCAATGGTATTCAGCAGCTCTACATCCTCATCAAGGCGGGGAATAGAGTTCAAAAGTCCCTGTGTGTAAGGATGCTTCGGTCTTTCAAAAATATCCTCAATGCTGCCGTATTCTACTGCTTTTCCTGCATAAAGAACAAGCACATCGTCTGCGGTCTCTGCTACTACCCCCATATCATGGGTAATCAGCATAATGGCTGTTCCCATTTTTTCCCTGAGCTCACACATCAGCTCCAGGATCTGTGCCTGGATGGTTACGTCCAGGGCTGTGGTAGGCTCATCTGCAATAAGAAGTCTTGGCTCGCAGGATACTGCCATGGCGATCATCACTCGCTGGCGCATACCGCCAGAAAGCTGATGCGGATATTCCTTCATCCGCTTCTCCGGCGCTGCGATTCCAACTCTTTTCAGAACGTCCACAGCTCTTGTCCAGGCTTCCTTTTTGCCGCAGTTCTGGTGGAGCATAATTGGTTCCATCAGCTGGGTTCCAATAGTCAGAGTCGGATTCAGGGCAGTCATTGGATCCTGAAAGATCATGGCAATATCATTTCCGCGGATCCTGCACATCTCTTTCTCCGGAAGCCCTATCAGTTCTTTTCCATCCAGTTTGATGCTGCCGCCGGAAATCCGGGCGTTGCTTCCAAGAAGCTGAAGGATAGACATGGATGTGACACTTTTTCCGCATCCGGACTCTCCTACAATTCCGAGGATCCTGCCTTTTTCTACAGAAAAGCTTACACCGTCAACGGCTGTGTTAATGCCTTTTTTTGTCTGAAACTGTACCTGTAAATTCTCTACTGAAAGTAAAGATGCCATAGCTGTACTCCTTTTTCTCTTAATTAACTCACTGTGATTCTTTCACAGCTCCTGAAATCCGCCAGACATGAGAGTCTTTTCTCTCATATTTGGCGGGTTCCAGGATCAAAAGCTTTATCCGCTTTTGTCCTGTTTCCCATTTTTATTACTCTTTATCCCACTCCCAGGAAGACCAGTTCAGACAATTAAAGTCTGCAACGTTCAGGTTCTTCATGCTCTTGTTGTAAGCGGTAAGAAGGTTCTTTGTATATAAGTAGCCCATAGCTGCTTTTTCTACAACCTTTTCCTGATACTCATCGAAGTATGGTTTTCTTGCTTCAAAAGTAAGCTCTGCGTTTCCTTTGTCGATCAGGTCAGAAAGCTCTGTATCCTGAAGCTGGCAGAAGTTGCAGGAGCTTTCCGGATAAATCATTTCACGGCTCTCACTTGGGTCAAGAGTTCCGCCGGAACCAATGATTCCAAGATCATGCTCGCCGTCAAGCATACGGCTCATCAGAGTTGCAAAGTCCATCTGCTCAATTTCTACATTTACACCGACATTTGCAAAATCCTGTACGATCAGGGCTGCACATCTCTCGGTAATGCTGCTTCCAGAGGAGATGAAAAATTTCAGTGTCTGTCCAGCCGGGAAGCCTGCTTCTGCAAGCATCTCTTTTGCTTTTTCAGGATCGTACTGAACCTGAACTTTGTCATTGTAGTATGGGCTTACCGGTGCGATCGGGGTCATGATCGGAGTTCCCTCTCCCATAAGAAGACCATTTACCAGTACGTCACGGTTGATTGCCATATTCAGTGCCTGGCGAACTTCCTGAGTAAGATATTCCTTCTGAGTATTGAAGATCAGAGTGGTATAGGAAGTGGTAGGAACAGACTCTGTTACCAGGTTATCCTGGGACTTGGCTGTTTCCCAGTCATCAGTCAGTACGGAACCGAATCCGATCAAATCAAGCTCGCCGTTCATAAGACCGGAAAGAACGTTTGCAGACGGTACTACACGGATGATCAGACGGTCAATATTTGGAGTTCCAAGATAGTAGTTTTCGTTCTTTGTGAACTCCATACGCTCACCATTGATCTCACTGTCATAGATGAATGGGCCGGAACCTACCGGATTTGCCCAAAGGTCAGGAGCATTGATCTCTTCTGCTGTTTTTCCTTCAAATATATGTTTCGGGATGATGAAAACAGTGTCGATATCCTGCAGGAATGTATCAGGATACATAGCCTCTTTTAATTTGAAGGTTACTTCATAATCGCTGTCTGCAGTTACTTCGATAGAATCCTCGGAAAGCTCTGCTCCGGAATCATCCACACCGGCAATGTACTCCAGGTGATAACGGCTCTTTGCCTCTACAGACGGATCAGAATACATCTGGTAGCTGAATACAACGTCCTCTGCTGTAACCGGCTCACCATCAGACCATACTGCGTCTTCATGAAGCTTAAAGGTAACTGCGTCACTGGCATCGTTTACAGTCCAGGACTCAGCAAGGCGTCCCTCAATGGAACCGTCTGCGTTTGTCTGTGTCAGGCGGTCATAAATCTGGTCACAGATAAAACGGGTGTAGTTGCTTGTGGTGTTCAGCGGCATCATGGTATCCCATGCCTGGTCCATAGCAGCTGTTACTACTTTTTCCTCTGCCTCAGCAGCAGCCGGAACAGCATAACCTGCTACCATGCTTCCTGCAAGCAGGAGCGCTGCAGCCTTTTTCATGTTGAATTTCATAGGTCTCCTCCTTTTTCTTTTGTCAGGGATGTTTTTTCTCTGACAGGTTTTGTGAAGCAAATCAGTCCGGGAAACTCCCGGAACCAATCTTATGTCAACGGACTGTCCGGCCTTGCATCAAGACCTTCATGATCCTGAGACATTACAGTTTGATTTTCGGATCCAGCGCATCGCGGATGCCGTCGCCCAGAAAATTAATACTTAACACCGTGATCAGAAGTGCAAGTCCCGGCGGAAGCCAGATCCACAGCTTCTGGGAAAGCACAGTAATGGACTGCGCATCGTAGAGCATATTTCCCCAGCTTGCTCCCGGCGGCTGTACACCCATGCCAAGGAAGCTTAACGATGATTCAGAAAGGATGGCACTCGCCATCTGGAATGTGATTGCGATCAGGATCGGGGCAAAAGAGTTTGGAAGAACATACTTTGTCACGATCTTGAAATTGGAGGTACCAATTGCCCTTGCAGATTCTACATATTCTTTCTCGGATACGGAAAGTACATTTGCATAGATCAGTCTGGCAAACTGTGTCCAGCCGAGCACACCAATGACACAGGTTACAGACCAGACAGACGGTCCAAGAACTGCAACCAGTACCAGGATCAGCACAATTGATGGAAAAGACATAAAAATATCTGCAATTCGCATAATAACTGCTTCTGCCTTTCCTCTGGCATAACCAGCAACCAGGCCAAGAGGAACTCCGATTACGCAGCTGATCAGTGTGGAAACAAAACCAACCAGCAGAGAAGTTCTTCCGCCATACATCAGACGGGCAAAAACATCACGCCCGATAGCATCAGTTCCAAGGATGTGCGCTCCTCCCGGAGCTGCAGAAAAGGCAGTGTAATCTGAAGTATAAGGATCCAGTTTCAGGATCATGGGAAGAAAAACCACCATCAGGATTTCCACGATCAGGACCACCAGACCTACCATAGCCATTTTGTGTTCTTTCAGTTTATCAAGTACCTCGGAAAGATAGCTTACATTTTCGTTTTTCTGTTTTTTCATTTCTGTCTTCTATCCTCCCTTATTTATAGCTGATTCTCGGATCCAGAATTCCGTATGCAACATCAGTGAGAATATTCGCAATAAGAACCGCTGCCGCTATCATAACCGTGATTCCCATAATAACCGGGTAGTCTCGTCCGTTGATTGCTGTTACCATAAGAGAACCAATTCCCGGCCATCCGAAAACCTGCTCGGTTACAACTGCACCGCCTACAATAGAAGGAATGGACATTCCCACAACTGTAACGACCGGTGTAAGGGCATTTTTCAAGGCGTGCTTCATGATCACTTTCCATTTGGTAAGACCTTTGGACTTGGCGGTACGAATGTAGTCGTCCTGCATAACTTCCAGCATACTGCTTCGCATGTGCCTTACCCATCCTCCAATCTGCTGAAAGGAAAGGACCAGACAAGGCAGGATCATGTGCTTCATCAGATCTCCGAATGTATGAGCTCCGCTTGAGCTGTACATTCCTCCTGATGGCAGAATGTTAAACACAATGGCGAACAGATAAATAAATACCAGTCCTACAAAGAAGTTCGGAGTCGCCATCATCAGCATAGACAGACCGCCGGAAAAGTAATCTCTTCCTGAATTCGGCCTGGAGGCAGCAAAGATTCCAAGAGGAATGGATACGATCAATGACAGTACAATGGAGCTTGCTGCCAGAATCGCAGTAGCCGGAAGACGCTCCAGTATCATCGCTGCCACCGGTCTCTGGGTGCTGTAGGAAAATCCCAGATTTCCCGTAAGCAATTGTTTCAGCCAGGTAAAATACTGAATGATCACCGGCTGATCCAGTCCAAGTGCCACTCTCTTACGTTCCAGCTCTGCCGGAGTAATTCCCGGATCTGCCAGAAGTGCATCCAGCGGTGAACCAGGCGCCATATTCAGAATAAAATAGGCCAATATGGTAATTCCGAAAAAAGTGGGAATGGCAATCAGTATTCTTTTTAATATGTATTTCCACTTCATAGTGTTTTCCCTTCATCTCCTTTTCCTAGAACCTGTTTGAAAAAGTATTTCCGCAAGCTCCCGCAAATTGTGGCGCACATCTTGCAGAAAGCCTTTTTCAACCACGCTCTACCATAATCCGGATAATCTCTTTATCCGTTTCGCACATACCTTCCTTCGCCAGCTGTCCCACGTTCCGGATGGTATTTTCCACACCGTGGGTAACGATTCCATCACCGCCATAGAACTGCTGTCCCTGTATGTACATTTCATAGCCCATGATTCCGGCATCGACTGCTGCTGAAATCTTGGCTGCGCAGGAGGCTTTCGCTCCGTCACAGATGATTCCGGAAACAATTGCCAGGGAATTCACGATTGTATGTGCAATTACTTCATAATCGCCGCCGTAGAGATAAGCAATTCCTGCACCGCTTCCGCAGCCTGCACTTACTGCACCGCAATAGGCAGAAAGAGTTCCGATTCCCGTCTTCAGATGAATGGTTACAAGATTGGAAAGCACCAGGGCGCGAAGCAATTTGTCATGGGAAACCTGCAACTCTCTGGCAAATTCAATGACCGGAATGCTGGCAGTCATGCCCTGATTGCCGCTTCCGGAGTTGATCACCACAGGAAGCTCGCAGCCATTCATTCGGGCATCGGAACCGGCTGCTGCCTTGGCTCTGGCACGGATCTTAATATTGTCGCCGTAGGTGTGAAGAAGGACTTTTCCGATGTTTGCTCCATAGTTTCCACGAAGTCCCTCCTCAGAAATGGCTGTATTGTAACGGATCTGACGCTCCAGAACCTCCTTTACATCTTCTGTGTCAACAGTGTTGGCAAAGTCGATAATGTCTTCTATGTTTAATATGGAATGGTCGGTCTTTTTCTCTTCCTTACCTGAACAGACATCTTTCCGGAAAACAGGCTGGCCGTTTTTCTCAATAAGGATGATGTTGGTGTGCGTATCTACAATGCGGACACGGGCCGTTTCAGTACCTTTGGTTACGGTCAGATCGATTTCAAATACATGCCCGGTGGATGCCGGAGTGATCCTAGGTTTCACCTGATCCATGTAGGACTTGATTTCTTCCTTCTGACCGGATGTTACTCTTGCAATTACTTCAAGGAGCGCTTCCGCATCGCCTGCGATCACACCCGCGCACAGAGCAGCTGCAATTCCCCTCATGCCGCCAGTATTGGGAACGATGACGCTTTTTACATTTTTGATAATATTTCCACTTACTTTAATATCCAGCTGTTCCGGCAGATTACCTAAAGTTTTTCTCGCCACTGCGCCTGCATAGGCAATGGCAATGGGTTCGGTACATCCCATTGCAGGAACCAGTTCTTCCTCTAGGATTTTTACGTAAGCCTGGTATTTTTCATCACTTTTGTGCAATGTTTTCTCCTCGTTTTCGCACAACATTATAAATACTTTAGCACACTATCTTCTTAAAATCAATTAATTCCAGAAATTTTATATTTAGAAAAATCCCGAACTATATTTGTGAATTTTGTTTTTGTTAATCACTTCGCGAATATAATCCTGATACAGATTTTTTATTTGGAATCAGATCACAGGATTCTTTTTAGAAATAGTCATATCCGCCATGAATGTCTACAACGCTTCCATTCATGTATCCATTTTTCAGAACTTCGTATGCCATATCTGCCACTTCTGAGATCTCACCAAAGCGGTGAAGTGCAATCTTACGGTTAATGCGTTCATAGCTTTCCGGAGTGCGGTTCTTATGCCAGCTGGTTTCAATAAATCCCGGGGCAATGGCATTGACCCGGATCTGCTTTGGTTCCAGTTCTTTTACCAGAGATTTGGTAAGGAAATGAATGGCGGATTTGGTGACACCATACACCAGGGATGAGGAATAAGCCTGCTGTCCTGCGTAGGAGCCGGTAAAAAGAATGCTGCCACCTTCGCTCATAATGGGGCGAAGTTCTTTCACCAGAAATACCGGAACAGACAGGTTAGTATTCACAATTTTGGTCCATTCGTCAAAAGTGTAATCTTCATATTTCGCATAGGTGCTGATTCCTACGTTGTTTATCAGCCAGTCTACATGGCTCGCTTCTTCTTTGACCCGGGATACAAATTTCATCATTTCATCATAGGATGACATATCAGCCTGGAGCAACCGGATTTTTTTCTGATTTTCCTCTGTTTGTGCATGAAGAAATTCCTCCGCCTGCTCCGTGTTATGTCCATAGCTCACATATAAAATATCGTCCGACGCAGAATTTTCCAGAATTTTCTCCGCAATCCCTCTTCCAATTCCAGATGTACCGCCGGTGATTATGGTTACTTTGCTCATGGGGTGTCCTCTTTTCTGTATATTTTATTACTATTTAGTGTGTTGAAAGTTGTTAAAGGCGGACGCATTCGGACAATGGTGATTGCTCACTCGCCGGCGCAACGCTCCAGCGAACTAACTGCTAACTGCGAC
>NZ_JBCPGE010000023.1:0-71630 GCF_040914025.1 Ruminococcus sp. RTP21484sp1_RTP21281st1_A8_RTP21281_210402 | reverse complement strand
AGATCGAACGTCGTGCAAACGAATCAAATCAATCATATGTGAATTGTCAAGGTGCTCCGGCTACTGAAAAGTAGTCGGGGATTTTTCTATCATACCTAAAAATTAAGCGCTTACATATTATTGACTAATATCTTAAAGTTTTGTGACATAAAAATGAAGCAGCAAGAGTGTTGATTTCTTAAAATAGCATATTCATGATTTACTTGTCTGTCAAACGGATTAATGTGTATACTGTCATAAGACTACAAAAAGAAAAAGTCTCAGAGTACCCTTCTTGGAAAGTTGTGTACTCTGAGACACGGTAAAAAAACCATGATTATTATATCAGAATACACAGAATATACACTGATATACAAGGTGAACTCCGGTATGTTTTATTGTGAGCAATGAGGACACGCCTGTTTTTGAGAGTACTTTGAAGTGTCACGATAGTTTCCGTGGTTTCAGGTGAACTCTGTCTTTAGGATTTCGCACTATATTATTTTGAACTTAGATTTCATATACTTTCATTTGTCGTAAGAGATGAATAGCTTACCATTTGTCAGCATAATTGCTGGCTTTTTTTTTTGGGGAAAGTGCTTAGTTTGGATTTTGGGCATAAAAATAGACGTTTTTGATTTAGAAGATATAGAACCTTTCTTCAGCAAAACGTCATCGCCAAAGTCATCGAATTCATGTAAAAAATAATCTATGTTCAGAAGTTTATCTTCACTTATGTCACAGACTTCATCAGAGGTCATTCCTTCAGAGGTTCCTGGATAGGAAGGGTCACTGTAACAATACTGCTTAATCGGGAGATAAGTTCATAATGAGCATCCTTTGCAGCATAACTTATTGAAATAAAAGTTACTTTAACACAGGAAATAATTACATGGAAAAATTTTTGAGTAGTTATTGTGATAACCTATATTCACATAATCCCCAATATTGATAGATTTTTATCTTTTTAAGTGTCCGTACATAGAAAAGGTTGCCATGATTTTCGTTGACAGTAAGTATATATAAGATGATGGATATAATAATGTAATTGATTACTTCTATTATTTGTATCACAAGAAGCTTATTAGGGTAGCATATATCTATAATATGCTTAAGAGGTAACCAATTATGGAGAGTCGTATCAAACAACTTCGTGAAAACAGAGGACTAATACAGGAGATTTTAGCTTCTGAATTAGGAATTACACAACAAATGCTTAGTAAATATGAAAGAGATGTGTTGTGTATTAAAGTGGATGTGTTAAAGAGGATAGCCGAATATTTTAATGTGACAACGGATTATTTACTGGGAGTTTCAGAAGTGAAGAGAGATTTGCAGGGACAAATGAGGGTGAATAAAACATTGGATGCGTATTATGATCTTGTTGAAATATACAAAGGGCTGGATAAATATGATCAGGAAATGGTATGGTCGATTATGCAGACGGTTAAGAAAACGTGTGAAAAACGTAAAAGAGACAAGCAAAATACGGAAGAGAGTTGATGAAAGATGCTGAATATAGCAATTTGTGATGATGATATTCAGACAACCGGAAGAATGGATATGCTGTTACAGGAAATAGCAAAGCGAAATTTTATGGATGTTGAAATTGAAGTGTTTTGGAATGGAGAGAGTCTTGCGGATGCGGTTGCACAGGGCACTTATTTTGACATAATCTATTTGGACATAATCTATTTGGACATAGAAATGGACAAAGAAGATGGGATTTCGGCAGCTAAAAGAATTAGAGCTTATGATAAAAACGCTCTTATTATTTATGCCACAAGTCATGAAAATCATATGCAGGAGTCTTTTGAAGTTAGACCGTTTCGATTTCTTGTGAAGCCGGTAAGTGAAGAGTTGTTTGAAACTTGTTTTAAATCAGCATACGAAGAAGTGTATTGTGAAGATTCGTATTTTCGGTATAGCTATCAGAGGGTGAATCATAAAATACCAATGCGTGAAATTTTATATTTTGAGAGCAATAAACGTAAAGTATTTATTGTGACGGAAAAAGATACATTTGTCGCATATGGAAAATTAAATGATATAGAGGATAGCCTTAAACAGAGCAAAGTGCCATTTTTGCGTGTCCATCAGTCATATCTTGTAAATTATAAGCATGTAGAAGGACAAGCATATGATTTTGTAATTATGGACAACGGTAAGAAAATTTCAATTAGCGAGGACAGAAGAAAGCTAATAGGTGAACAGTATTGTTCAATGGAGGACACATTTTATGTCGGCGAATAGCATTATTTCATGTGGAACAGATATATTACTTGCTTTATTTGCAGTATATCTGTTCTTTTATTACTTTGATATATTTTTGATAAGGAAAAAAAGAAGGGCATTGACCGTCATGGGAACGGTGGTGTTTGCTACATGGCAGATTGAAATATCCAATGGTAAGATTTTGCCAGCTTATGCAAATATTAGTATTACGATTATTACAGTTCTGTTGGTTGTTGAATTGATATACAAAGGAAAATTTTGGAATAAATGTATTTTCGCAATTGCCTTTAATGCAATTTGGATGTTGATAGAAACAATAAGTGGGAATATACTTTTGACGTACTGCTGTGAATTTACAGATCTTCAGGAATTAGGAACGTTAGGATCAGTTACTTCGAAAATTGTATTTATGATTGCAATTACGGCATTGAAGAGAGTATTTACAAAAGATGAAATCAAAGAGCTTCCAGTGAGATATAGTTTTATGCTCGTATTGATTCCGATAGGTAGCATTTATATTATGAATAATATCTTTATGCTTGGGTATAGGCTCCATAGTAATCGTGCAAATATCCAATCTGCAGTTACTGCCGTTATCTTGTTAGGTGTGAATGTTCTTGTTTTCTATATTTATATAAAATTGGCGGATGATCTGCAGCTAAGAAGAATGACCTCTGTCTATGAACAACAATTAGATTTGTGTGAACGACATCAGCAGGAGAGAGAACTGTCAATACTTCGATTAAGAGATATGAGACATAATATGAAAAACAACCTTGTGTCAATTCTTGCATATGCAGAAAACGGAGATAATGAAAAAATTATTAGATTTGTCAATGAGATAATGGAAGAAGGTGGAATAAAGACATCTACAGTTACAAACAGTGGAAATATTGTTATAGATTCATTGATTGGGTATTGGTATGTTGAGGCAAAGAAAGTGGGAATAGACTTTTCCGTAAATTTAAATATTCCTATGGAAATGCCGTTTAGGGGTGCGGATATTTGCCTGATACTGGGCAATTTATTAGAAAATGCTGTAGAGGCAGCACAAAAAGCGGAGGGTAAAAAGTACATTAGGCTTCACATGAAATATGATAAAAATAACCTGCTGCTATTTGTGGAAAATAATTACAAAGGTGTGCTTATAAAGACGAAAGATAAAAGGTTAAAGTCTACAAAAACAGATGCGGAAAATCATGGTGTAGGTCTCTCATCCGTATATCGAATTGCTGCCAAATATCATGGAGTGGTTACGATTGATGATGATGTGGCAAATCGTTTTTTAATCAGAGTAGTGTTATATGGAAAGCAGGAATAATTACATCAACAGTCGATATTATTGCATTATATTTTGTATTATGGAAAAAAGATATAAAATAAAAAGATAATTTTGGGGAAATGGCGAATGATTTTTTTAGAATGGTATTGTGGTGGTGCGGTATGACGGAAGTGTTATTATTCAGTGATGATGAGAAAATCTTTAATTTGACAAATAGTGTAATAGACGGAAGATATAAATTAACATGGTGTACTTATAAGTCCTTGGAAAAAAAGTTATATCCGTATACGGATATAGTTATTATGTACTTTGATAAAGAAATGGTTAAGAAAGGTACATTTAAAACAATTGTTCAGGTAAAGGGGAGGCTGGGACAAAGGATACCAATCCTTACGCTGATGGAAGAAGGAACACCGCAAAATATTTTTTCAACGTTAATGGCGGGCGCCTATGACTACTTAGAAATAGCCAAGAGTTCAGAGGAGTATAGAAAGAAAATAGAAGATGTTGCCCGATGGAATTGGTATTTAGGAAAATACGGGTTAAAAGAGAAGTAGCAGTGATATAAATGTCGCCGCTACTTTTTATTTTTAAAGGGAAATAGAAAAAGTTACATCAACACTCGTTTTTTTTACAAGAAAGACAAATTCAGTTTTTTTTGTAGTAGTGTAGAGGAAACAAATGAAAGGAGATTCAGATTATGAATTCTAAAAATGTAAAAAAACAGTCAGCTAAAGCATTAGCAAACGTATCTTTGAAACTTGGAAAAATGTCAGCGGATAGTGCATGCTGCTATATCTTCCATCAGCCTAAAATGCCGGAAACACTGAGGAAAATGAAAAAGATGTAACATGAAATATTTTTCTGAAAAACTGACAAGTTATATTGTTAAATCCGGTGCTGTTCCAGAAGAATCATATGAAATATACCAATATGGGTTTCAAATAGGACTTGAAATGTTGAGCTGTCTTTTGGCCTGTTTTGGAATTGCGGTATATTTGCATATGATTCCGGAATTTGCAGTGGTTACAGGAATTTTTATGATGTTGCGCAGTTTTGTTGGTGGAGTGCATCTAAACAGCTTTGATGCCTGCTTTATGTGTTCTGTTACTGTGCAGACATTGGTACTGGTTGTTAATCGTTTGTATACACAACCTTTAAATCTTGCGTGGGGAATAATTGTGTTGAGCAGTGTTCTAATTTGGAATATGGCTCCGGTACAAAGCATTAACCGGGAACTTGATGCAGATGAAAAAAAACACTGCAGAAAGGTAGCTGTAAAAATTATTGTGGGCATATATGTGTTTGCGGGGATTTGTACACTTACTGGGATGAATGCAATAGTGTCTTTGGTTGCAGTGACAATGGCAGCAGTTTTGATTTCACAATATATTGGGGTAGTAAAGTATAAAATAGAAAAGAGATAATAAGCGGGAATAGTAGACGAAATCTATTATTTCCGCTTATTTTATTTGAGGATAAAAGAATCGTTTATTTTTTATAAGCAACACTGTTTCGGTAATGAAAAACGTCTGCTAGGCTTCGGCTCAGGAGGCGTTTCTTATTATAAAGATAAAAAAATTCTTCCAGACCCGAACATCGCGTACTTTCCATACGGGATATGGGTGAAAGGGAAAAGACCTTTGCTCATATCTTGCGATCGGGAAGGAGGTGAACTCTATGGAGCAATCTTCTTCCTATGACGAAACAACGGTCAGGCATCAGTTTGATCGAAAGTGCAAACTGGCGCTGGATGGCGAAGTGGTAGATTATGACAGGCATATGGATTATCGGAGAAAACATGAAATATTGTTTTCAGAACTATCTGAATGTCAGACAGGGAAACTGTCAGTAGTGGATGAATATAATGAAACATCCTACTTTTTTAAAACATGTGAGTATGATGTGAAAGTGAAAAGTTCTTTACTGGCAGAGGCATTGAATGCGTTGACGGATAGAAAAAGAGAAGTAATTCTGCTGTCATATTTTATGGAGATGAGTGATGCTGCGATTGCAAGGAAAATGAATCTTGTTAGAAGTACGGTGCATGAGCACCGGACACGTTCATTGGAATTGCTGAAGCAGATAATGGAGGAAAACAAAAGTGAGTGTAAAAAATAAAAATACAGAAGAAAAATGGCTGCTTCCATTTTGCATTATTGAGGATGCTACAACAGGTAATGTTATGGCAATTAATACGGTAATGAAACATTATGAAGGCTACATAGCAAAGCTGGCAACCAGAAAAATGTATGATGAATATGGAAACGTTCATTACTGCGTAGATAAAACTCTGCGTGACAGATTAGAAGCGAAACTGCTGAAAACGATTTTAGAATTTAAAATAGTACGTTAAGAATGACTGGAAACCAGTATCCCTTTCTGCTGGCTTCTGATAGGAGACATTTAACGTATAAAAGTTGATTTTAAGAAATAAATTGCACCTTGATAACAGAATATTTTATTCTGCGGGACAAATGAAACAGTATAGCCTGGCAGCGGATACGCCATGAATGTCATGATGGTAACTTTGCGACACCGTGTCGCAAGGTTGGAGTACGTGAATACGTGTTTATGAGAAATTGACATGAGCGATTCATATCTGGCTGTAGGCAGAGTGTGGGAACTTTGTGGCGAAGACACTGTTTCTGATAATGATACTTCCGGGATGGCTGCCCGGTCTGAAAAGATGGTGTGATTCCAATGAGGCTGTTTCCCGACAGCCGCCTGCAGAATTTTTATATTAATATAGAGAGAAAAGGAATAAAAGAATATGCAAAGAGCAACAAAAAAAGTGGAAAAGAAAAGGTTAGTCAGATATAAAGAGGGTGCAGAAATGTACAGTATGGGAATGAATAAATTTCAGACATTAGCAAAGGATGCGGGAGCCATCTTGAAGATAGACAGAATGGTATTGGTTGACTTAGATATTTTTGATCAATATCTTGAAACATTCCGGGTGCAGTAAAAGAATTATTTTTGATAAGGAAAGATTTTCAGAGAAAAGGAAAATACACTTGACTTACGGTTAAACCAAAAGTATAATAAAGGAGAAATGGATGGAGGTGTACGATGTGGCTAAAATGGGAAGACCAAAGTCAGCGAATCCGAAAAATACGTTGATTGGATTGAAACTGACAGAGGAAGAAGCCACAAAACTTAGAGAATATGCGTCCAAACATGACATGACCGTAACAGAAGTGCTACAAAAAGGAATTGATTTGCAGTATGCAATGGAAGATTCCCAAAGAAGCTAAGTGTGAAAATTCTTTCCTTGAGAAAGGAGAAAAATGGCATATTCAAGGAAGGATAGAAAAGGGAGGGTATTAAGAAAAGGCGAAACACAACGTAAATGCGATGGAAAGTATGTGTATACATATATGGATACATTAGGCAGAAGACGCAGCATTTATTCAAAAGATATTAAGACATTAAGAGAACGTGAAGAACAGTTAGTTAAAGATCAGCTAGACGGTCTGGACACCTATGTTGCAGGCAGTGCAACAGTTAATTTTGTTTTTGATAGATATATTTCTACAAAATCAGAATTGAGAGAAACAACAAGAACGAATTATAAATATATGTATGATCGTTTCGTGAAAGATGGGTTTGGCAAAAAGAAGATTGCTGTGATTAAGTTTTCAGATGTCCTACAATTTTATCAATACTTATTGAAAGATAAGAAAATGCAAGTGAATACGCTAGAGACTATTCATACGGTGTTACATCCAACCTTTCAGTTAGCAGTAAGGGATAATATTATCAGAACTAATCCGAGTGATGGGGTAATGGCACAAGTAAAAAAGCTACCGGGGCGAAATCATGGTGTGAGACATGCACTAACCTTGGAGCAACAGAGAGCTTTCATAAGATACATAGAGAATAATGAAAGGTTTGAAAGCTGGGTGACATTATTCAAGTTTTTACTTGGCACTGGCTGCAGAATAGGTGAGGCGATTGGAATCCGGTGGGATGACATTGATTTTGAGAAGCGGATAATTAGTATCAATCATAGTTTGGTTTATTATAGCAGGGAATATAAGGGACATGGTATTTGTTCATTTGCCGTATCATTACCTAAAACAGAGGCGGGCATAAGAATGATTCCTATGCTTGATACAGTTTATGAAGCTCTTAAAAGAGAGTATGCATTTCAAGAAGAAAACGGGTTCAATGAAACAGAAATTGATGGAATGTCTGGATTTGTTTTTTCTAATCGTTTTGGAAATGTACATAATCCACAGGCTATCAATAGAGCAATTAAGCGTATATACGAAGCATATAATGTAGAAGAGGTGCTAAAAGCTGCCAAAGAAAAGAGAGAGCCGATTCTTATACCGCATTTTTCATGTCATCATTTGAGACATACTTTTTGTTCGAGGTTTTGTGAAAATGAGACAAATTTAAAGGTAATTCAGTCTATCATGGGACATGCAAATATTGAAACTACGATGGACATTTATGCAGAAGTTACAGAAACAAAAAAGCATGAGTCGATGCAGGAATTAGCAAAAAAATTAGATGTATTTTAGGAAAGAGTCTGATTTAGTTTTGCTGAGGAGGTACGACAAAATTTGTATAGTACGACAAGAGTACGACAAATTAAAGAGCCTTAATCAGTTCTAAAGGTTTAGAGAATAAATGATGAAAGGCTGTAAAGTGTTTTAATAAAGGGAATTAAATTGTATAAGATGTATGCAGTTAGAAATCCCGACAATGAAGACCCTCGGTGGTGTAAAATCCGAAAATGGTGTAAGTTCTAAAGAGGTTTCTACACCAAATTCAGAGCCGGAAAAAATTGATTTTTCTAAGGTAAAGGTTGAGCCTTTGTTTGAAGAAGATGTTGATTTTGATACATTCTCAAAGTCAGATTTCAGAGCAGTTAAGGTTAAAGAATGCGTTGCTGTACCGAAGTCAAAGAAACTCCTTCAGTTCACTCTTGATGACGGAACAGGCATAGATAGAACCATTTTAAGCGGTATTCACGCATATTACGAGCCGGAAGAACTTGTTGGTAAGACACTTATCGCAATCACAAATCTTCCTCCAAGAGCAATGATGGGCATTGACTCTTGTGGTATGCTTCTCAGTGCAGTACACGAAGAAGAAGGCGAAGAAAAGCTTCATCTCCTTATGGTAGATGACCATATTCCGGCAGGTGCAAAGCTCTATTAAGAAGTACCGTTTTACCTTACAAAACGGGATGTACTTCATTTGTGAAAAAGCTCTGAAAATACACAAATACACCAAATTTACACCAAATGGTGCTTGAAACGGTGCAGAGCCTTAAAAATCGCATATTTTAAAGATATATGGGCAGTTCCATTGCGGAATTGCCCATTTTCAGAAAGAAAAAGATAAATCGGTATTTATAAAGGAGAATATTGATGAAACTATTTTTATGTTCGCACTTTTCAAGTGTGGGAAGTCTGATAAAGGAAGAAATTGAAAATAAGAAAGTCGCATTTATTCCAACAGCTTCACTGCGTGAAGGCTACACCGGTTATGTCGGCTCGGCTCGAAAATTATTCAAAAAGTTGGGAGCAATCGTAACTGAAATTGATATTTCAACGGAGGCTTATTCAACGATACAGTCTGTTTTTGAAGAAGCAGATGTGATATATTTTACCGGCGGAAATTCTTTCTTTCTTATGGACCAGCTCCGTAAAACGGGAACTGATGGGCTACTGAAAAAGGAATTGGCAAATGGAAAATTGATGATCGGCGAGTCGGCAGGCGCAATTATATGCGCTCCAAGCATCCAATATATCGAGCAAATGGATGAAAAGCCAGAGGACTACTCACAAGAAGATGATGCAGGGCTTGATTTGATTGATTTCTATGTTCTTCCGCATTATCTTACAGCACCATTTAAGAAAGTTACCGAGAAAATAATGACTGAGTTTTCGGATTTGAATCTATGCCCGATTAACAACCGTCAGGGAATTGTAATTGATGGTGAAGGTTCAAAGGTTATTTGCAAAGACTAATTTGAAAATTCCCATTTATCAAGCCCTTTGAGAGAGGAGAAATCTTTTCTCAAAGGGCTTTTTCTATTTTTACGGATATTCGCAAACTACAAGAAAAAGCCGAAACCTCATATACTTTAATCACAGAGGAAGTGGAGGTTTTGATATGAGTAACAGCTTAGCGGCAGTACATCCAGAATTGATTGCAGAGTGGTCAGAAAAGAATTTACCACTGACACCGGACAGTATAACTTTCGGCTCGAATAAGAAAGTATGGTGGAAAGGTGCTTGCGGTCACGAATGGACTGCCGTTTTATCCAGTGCTGCTTTGATATCGTTTCTGTATCCAGCGATTGACTGAGTAGCCAGCACAATATTCACATGATACTTTCTTGCTTCACACAGCATTTCTAACAGAACGGAATCCTCTTTCAAAGAAAGATTCTGGAACTCATCTATAAAAATCCATAGGCCTTTAGTAATCAGCTTTCTTGTACGTAACCCTCTCCAGAGTAATGCAAGGGGCCTAAAGATTGCGACAATAGATAATATTCATACAGTGATACATCAGATTCTGCAGCTTGCTGTTGAAGACAATTACATAAGAAGAAATATTTCAGATAATTTGCTGAAAGAATTAAAAAGTTCTCATCATTATGAGGATTCACATAGACGCGCTTTGACATTACCAGAGCAGGAGCTGTTTATGGAATTTTTGTCCAAAGAGAACTCACAGTATTATCATTGGCTTCCTATTTTTACAGTTATGCTGGGAACTGGAATGCGTGTAGGTGAAATTACCGGGTTACGTTGGAATGATATCGACTTAAAGTCTGGAATAATAGACGTGAACCATACGCTGGTTTATTATAAACATCGGGATGAGAACGGCTGTTATTTCGATATTCATTCTCCGAAGACCAAAGCTGGAGTGCGTCAGATCCCTATGACGGAGGAAGTAAAGAATGCGTTCCTGTTAGAGAAAAAAATGCAGGATCTGGCAGGAATACAGTCCAAAGTAACTATTGACGGGTACCACAACTTTATTTTTGTAAACCGCTTTGGTAATGTGCAGAACCAGGGAACCCTAAATAGGGCTTTACGGCGTATTATAAGAGACTGTAATGACAAACAGCTCCTGAAAGAAAAAAATAATCCCGTGTTACTTCCAAACTTCTCCTGCCACTCACTCAGACATACGTTTACAACACGCTTGGTAGAAGCAGGAGTAAATATTAAAGTGATACAGAACCTGTGTGGTCATAGCAGAAGTGATGTGACACTTGATATATATACGACAGTAACAAAAGAATTAAAACAGGCAGAGTTTGATGATTTCCAGAAAAAACTGAAAGAAAAGAAGCAGGAATGGAAAAACAGACAGGAAAAGGATGCGTGATTCTCTTCTGGCGTTGTCGAAAAAATCTTATTGCATAAGCAGTGGTAGTAAGATTATAATAAATGTAAAGGGAACAAAAGATAAGCTATGGAGCTATAGACTAATATCTGGAAAATAAAACCAGTGGCGCAATGAGAATGTACTGGGTTTACGGTCCAGATCAGAAAGATATTACAATTATCGGTTTGGAGCCACACTCAGAAGATAAGAAAATGGTGCATACGACCGAATTTCACTGTCAGATTTGTAGAATAAAACTGAATATGGAATTTTAACTGAGCAGCTATTCTATAAATAATAGGGTGGCTGCTTTTATTCCTTATTAAGTGGGAGATGTTTGTCTAAATTTGGAGAAAAATACTTATTGCATAACCGAGTGTGGTACGCTTATAATAAAGTAAGATATCTACTATATTTGAACAGAAGGTGCCGTGAGAGGCATTGAAACTGGTAATGAGCAGCAGGAGGTGGGACTATGCCGATAACAACACGAAATTTATTGGACCAGTACACAGAAATTTTGCAGAAAATATATGGAAAACATTTAAAAAAGGTGATTTTGTATGGTTCTTATGCAAGAGGTGATTACAGGGATGATTCAGATATAGATATTATGATTCTTCTGGATTTATCTGATATGGATATAAAACAGTATCGGCATGAATTATCTGGTGAAACCTTTGATTTTAATATGGATCACGATCTTGATATAAAGCCCATAGCTAAAAGTCAACAGCATTTTCAAAATTGGGTTGATGCGTACCCATTTTATGCAAACGTGGAAAAAGAGGGGGTAAAGCTATTTGAAGCAGCCTAATGAAAAAGGAACACAGAAGGATCTGGTTCTGTATAGAATTGAAACGGCACAAAGTGACATTAAAGCCGCAGAGATCCTTCTCGGTGCGAAAGAGTTTCGTGGTGCCAATAATCGTGCATATTACGGAATCTATCATGCTGTGTCTGCAATTCATAATTGAGGTGCTTCGGCATCTCTTTTTCTTATCCTCAAGAATGTAGTATCAAGTGTTATCAAAAAGTGACACCTTGACGTTACTGTTCACTGGTAACGTTCCGCGAGGCGTTTTTTGTGAACAAAGTTCACAGAAAACCCGAGAATTACGGCGCGAAATCATGCGAATGCATGATTTCTGTGCATCGCGAAGCGCGTTACTGTGAACGGAGTGAACAGTAACACCTTGACGAATAGAAGTTGCGAACGAATCCTCATATCTTGAAAAAAAATAGATTATTCATAGTATAATATCAAATAAGAATGAAACAGTATCCCTTGGGGGGGAATGGCAAGGTACAGATACTTGCACCGGAAAGTGTGAAAGAACAGTACAGACAGATGATTGCAAAAGCTGATGAGGATATGCAGAAAAGCGAATAGTGCAGATTTGAATTTGCGCAGACAGTCTGCACAAATTAGATTGAATTATAAGACTATGAAGCGAGGTAGTGGATATGGAAAAAGACCCGTTTAAGGAATATTTGAGGGAGTCTGAACCGGATAAAGCTCATAAGGGATATGCTTGGAGTACGGCAATCGGACTTCAGGCAGTGGACGGACTCAAACCATCTAGATATTTGATTGATACTGCCATTCAGAATATTGAAGGCAAAATCACAATGAAAGAAGCACAGAGCCTTATTGATAGTTACTATGAGGAAAGACCTGTGCATTTGTCCGATGATGAGCGTACCGAAGAAGCTGATAAGGTTTCGTCCCGTATTGCTGAAATTCTTTCTGAAACAGCGTTCTCATTTTCTCCAAATGAGTATATCTCTATCCACCGCAAACTCTTTCGGGGTATTTATAAACACGCCGGAAAGATTCGAGATTACAACATCACAAAGAAAGAATGGGTGCTTGATGGAGCAACTGTAATGTACGGTAGTGCTTCAGAACTGAGAGCCACACTGGAATATGATTTTTCGCAGGAGAAAGATTTTAGTTATAAAGGACTTTCAATGGACGAGATTATCCATCATCTTGCGGTGTTTGTTTCAAGATTATGGCAAATCCATATCTTCGGAGAAGGCAATACGAGAACAACGGCAGTGTTCTTTATCAAATATTTAAGGACACTGGGCTTTTCTGCAACCAATGATATTTTTGCGGAAAATGCGTGGTATTTTAGAAATGCACTTGTCCGTGCAAATTATACGAACCTGCAAAAAGGTATTCACGAAACAACAGAGTATCTGGAAGTATTTCTCAGAAATCTGCTTTTGAACGAGAAAAATGAGCTTCATAATAGAAATCTTCATATAAGTGGACTTTTGAACGAAGAAAAAGTGGACATTGGGGATTCGAAAGTGGATATTGAGAATGAAAAAGTGGACGTTCAAGACAAAAAAGTGGATATTGAAAGTGTGCTTTCCGGAAAAGGTAGTGATTTCTCAGTAAAAACGACGATTCATATTCATAGACTTTTTGAAAGATTTGGTTTTGATGAGGTGTTTGGAAGAAGTGCAGTTATGGAGCTTCTTGAGCTAAAAGGTTCAGGTGCTTCAAAACTTCTTTCCAATTTGGTAAAGGCAGACATTATTGAACCGGTATCCGGTCACGGAAAAGGAAGATATAAATTCAAGAAGTAGGGCTTCTTACATCTGTTCATTGTATAGCGATGTGTGGAGGGATTAATCTGTCGCAGTGCATTCCTGTGGCAGACGATGACAATGGGAAAACTCCGAAAAATAAGATAATCTTTCCATCCTTGTTATATAATACGGGACGTGTGATTTCATATTCGGTAATCGGTTTTTTGCTGGGCGGAATGGGAATGCTGTTAACAGGAGGCGGCGGAATGGGAATTCCACTGCTTCTGCAGGGGATATTGAAAATAATAGCGGGTTTGTTCATGGTGATCATGGGAATAAACATGTTGGGCTGGATTACATTATTAAGAAAGTTCCAAATCAGATTTCCACAAAGGCTGACTGATAAAATAAACAAGAAAAGAAGAAGAGAGAACAGACCGTTTTTTGTCGGACTGTTGAATGGGCTGATGCCGTGTGGCCCCATGCAGTCCATGCAGATTATAGCACTTGGATCGGGAAATCCTGTCTCAGGTGCGGCTGCGATGCTGATGTTCAGTCTGGGAACAGTTCCTCTGATGCTTGGTTTTGGAAGTCTGGATACGTCAGAAGCTGAAAATACGGAATCAGATGCGGAGAAAGAGGAAACAGTGGTATATGAAACTCCTGCCGTAGAGAATGGTGAAATTTCAATTGATGCAGATACATTGACTTCGAATCCAATGTATATCAATTACGATTCCAATGGAACCAATATCCAGCTTATTGCTGTAAAAGGCTCGGATGGAACTCCGCGCTTATCACTTAATACATGTCAGGTATGCAATCCATCGCCAAGGGCGTATTTTAAGGAACAGAACGGAAGACTGGTATGCCAGAATTGTGGAAATGTATTCACGACAGTCAGTGTAGGTGAAACTACAGGCGGGTGCAATCCTATGTATATAGATTATAAGAATACAGACGGAAAACTGACGGTAAGTGTGGCAGATCTGGATACATATGCAGATCAATTTGCATCGTGGGATGGTCCGGTAAAATAGTATCTTCATCGGAGAGCTATCAGCTTGAAAGGTGGATACCTTATCTGCCACCTGAGTCTATGGTGAAAGACCTTAAAGCTATCTGATATAACTGAAGTTTTACGGGCAGGATTCTTATTCAAAATGTGAACTGCGGAGGAAATCATGATGAAGAAAAAAATTATTAAGCTGTTCGCAATACTGGCGGCTGTTTTTCTGGGATCCCTGGAGGTGGGATGGCGCTTTTTTAACATGGTGGTCTGCTGCAAAAGGGGAGAGCAGAAAAAGGAAAGAAAAAAATGGTTTGAACTGTCTCATATCAGGGAAAATCATCCCCAGAACGGTTATGCCAGAGAATATAATGAGAGTAAGGCATGGTGCTTTGGACAGAACATGCAGGACTGTTATATCAAAAGTATTGATGGATTAAAACTGCATGCATTATATCTGCCTGCAGTAGCTGCAAAACGGATCGTCATATTAAGTCATGGATATCGTGGCAGCCGGTTTGGCACGTTGTCGTTTATGGCGAAATATCTGCATGAGCATCAGTGCGATGTCCTGTTTATCGAGCATCGCTGCTGCGGTGACAGCGAGGGAAAATATATTACTTTTGGGGCAAAGGAACAATGGGATGTGCAGCAATGGGCAGTGTATATGGCTGAACGAAACAAAGAGAAGCTTCCCATTTACCTGTACGGACAGTCCATGGGTGCAGCTTCTGTGCTGATGGCATCAGGACATACACTTCCACCGGAGGTGAAAGGCCTGATTGCGGACTGTGGTTTTCAGTCTATGGAACGGCAGATGCGTGATATGGCAGCTAACTGGTTCCACCTGCATCATATTCCGTTGCTTCTGATGGAACTGGACTGGTTCTGTTCTCTTCTGGCTGGATTTCATATGAAAGATGCAGACACTACAGAAGCCATGAAAAAAAATAAAAGACCGGTTCTCTTTTTCCATGGAGAGAAGGACACCTATGTATATCCCAATAACTCTTTTCAGAACTATATGCTCTGCAGGGCAGAGAAGGAACTGGTGATCATACCGGGAGCTCGGCATCTGTGCAGTGCCTATGCAGATCCGGAACTGTATCAGCATAAGATGATGGAATTTTTTGAAAAATACGATTAAATGAAAAAATCCTGACCGAGATTTATCAGACATAGTACATAGCAGAAAATATACCTTTGAACTGCTAGTACATCGAAACTTAATATTCGATGTACTATGTTAAATGTATGATAAGTTCCGGTCAATTTTTTATAAAGTGTTCATTAAGTCTTCAGGGTACTGGTATTTCCTGAGAAGGTATGATATTTTTTCACCTGAAGCATACATACAATGTTTTCTGTCCCGGATAAAGAGGAAAATCGGGACAATGGAGGTTATCTATTATATGAGAAATTATTATCCTTTGACGGCAGCTCAGAAAATGCATCACAACTGGATCCTGGATTATGGTACACAGCAGGTATCTGGCGTGAGCGTTGTGGCTTCTGTACAGGCAGAACTGGATTTTGGATTATTAAAAAAATGTATTCAGATGGAAACAGAGCGTTCCGGTTGTACCAGAGTCCGCTTTACAAAGCCGGATAAAGAGGGAAATGTAAAACAGTATATTGAAAAACAGGACCCGCGTGATATTGAGCTGAAGGATCTGTCAGGAATGGAAAGTCTGGCAAAGGCAGATGAGCTGATGCAGCAGTGGGCATATGAAACATTTGACGGAAATAATATTCCCATGTGTGAATTTACCATGCTGAAGCTTCCAGAAGGATACAATGGTTTCTTTTTACATATGGATCACAGACTGATCGATTCCTGTGGACTTGTAGTTATGATCGAAGATCTGTTCCAATTATATACGCATTACAGATATGGAACAGCCTGTCCTCAGGAACTGGTAGATTTTGAAACGGTTCTGAAAAAAGACCTGGCAAAGGCGGGCAATGAAAAGCGTTTTGCAAAAGATAAAAAATTCTGGGATGACCAGCTGGATGCACTGGGTGAGCCGTTATATTCTGATATTCAGGGACCGTCCGTATTGGAGGAAGCAAGAAAGCGCCATGGAAATCCGAAGCTTCGTGCTTCTGACATTGAGATGAACGAGCTGTTTGTTGCAGTAAAGGATTATCATCTGGAACCGTATGCGACACAGAACCTGATGGATTTCTGTATGAATCATCAGCTTTCTATGACAAATTTGCTTCTGCTTGGTATCCGTACTTATCTGTCAAAAGTAAATAATGGACAGGAGGATATTACAATCCAGAATTTTATATCCAGACGTTCTACCCATGACGAATGGACTTCAGGAGGAAGCCGAACCATTATGTTTCCATGTAGAACAGTGATCTCACCAGAGACAGATTTTCTTTCGGCAGCTTATGAAATTCAGAATATGCAGAATCGAATTTATATGCACAGCAATTATGATCCGGCATTTATTGTGGATGAGATGAGAAAAAGATATCATACACCGGAGCATACCAGCTATGAAAGCTGCTATCTGACCTATCAGCCAATGCCGGTGAAGGTGGAGAATGAAATGCTTGGAACTATTCGCCAGCATGCCAAATGGTTTGCAAACGGTGCTGCAACCAAGAAAATATATCTGACCGTATCTCACACCGAGGATGGGGGAATGAACTTCTCCTATCATTATCAGACTGCTCATCTGGAGGAGCATGACATGGAACTGTTGTATTATTATATGATGCGTATTCTTTTTAAAGGGATTGCAGAGCCGGATATGAGCATTGGAGAGATTATGGAACAGGTATAAAGAGCAACAGGTTCCACAAAGCATGAAAGGTTAAGCGTGGTTAACGAGAACTTGTCGGCATTGTTTTTATAGAAATCAAAAATCAGGAGGAAATGGAATGAGTCAGGAAATGGAATTTAAAAATATTGTGGCGCAGTACAGTAAAGTGAAACCGGAAGAGATGACAGGTGAGATGAGATTTCGTGAGGATCTGGGATTTACTTCCCTGGATTTTATGTCTTTCCTGGGTGAGCTTGAGGATACCTTTGATATTGAACTGGATGAAAACGAAGTGACAAAAATTACAACTCTTGAGGAGGCACTGAAGCTTCTTGAGGAGCTTCAGTAGGACTTAACGTTACTGTTCCCGGAGTGAACAGTAAGAATTAACAGAGTGTCAGTTCACTGAACAGTGAAGGAGGAAAAATATGCTGATCAGGAATATATTAGAAGGAAGTGTACAGAAATTTGGCGAAGTCAAAGCAGTAAAATGGCTTAACCGAAAAGAAGTTCTGGAGAAAAGCTACAGCGAAATGATGAAAAATGTGATTTCTACCAGAAAAGGACTTCTTGCAGAAGGGTTTGAGGGAAAACATATTGCATTAATCGGAACCAGTTCTGTAGAATGGATCGAAAGCTATCTGGGAATTATTACAGGATACACTACAGCGGTGCCGCTGGATGCTGCACTCCCGTGTGAAGAACTGATCGACCTGATAAATCGCTCCGATTCCGAAGCACTCTTCTTAAGTCCGAAACACAGACCATATCTGGAAGCATTTCTTGCAAACTGTCCCAAGCTTCAGAAAGTATGGATGCTCCAGGAAGAGGTGGAGGATCTGCCTTCAGGCGTGTACAGTATCAATGAGCTGAGAGACATGGGAAAGAGCGCAGCAGAAGATGCTTCCTGTCCGGATGCAGAAGCTATTGCGACTATTATCTTTACTTCCGGAACCACAGGCAAGAGCAAAGGGGTTATGCTGACACAGAATAATCTGGCATCCAACGTTGAGGCAGTTAAGATTTCAGCAGAGCCTGGAACTGCCATGCTCAGTGTACTTCCAATCCATCATGCATTCTGCCTTGTCATGGACTGGCTGAAAGGATTTTCTCAGGGGGCAACTATCTGTATCAATGACTCCCTGCTTCATATGGTCAGAAATATGAGCATTTTTAAACCAGATATCATGCTCATGGTTCCGATGATGATTGAGACAATTTATAAGAGACTGGCGGCTGCTGATCCGGAAATCCCGAAGGCGGTTCTTGCAGAAAAAGTATTCGGCGGAAAACTGCAGACGATTTTTACCGGCGGGGCACATCTGGATCCGTACTATATTGACCGTTTTGCAGAATATGGCGTTCAGATACTGGAAGGATATGGCATGTCGGAATGTTCTCCTGTTATCAGTAATAATACACCGGAAAATCATAAACCGGGTTCTATCGGAAAACCACTTGAGAATGTGGAGATAAAGTTTGAAAACGGGGAGATTCTGGTAAAGGGTACAAGTGTTATGAAAGGGTACTATCAGATGCCGGAGGAGACAGCGGAAACACTGAAGGATGGCTGGCTGCATACAGGCGACAAGGGCTATATGGATGAAGATGGATACCTCTTTATTAACGGTCGTGTGAAAAATCTGATTATTCTCTCCAATGGGGAAAATGTATCACCGGAAGAACTTGAGAACAAGCTTGCGCTGAATCCACTTGTTGCGGAAGTGATTGTAACAGGTGAAGAGAATGGTCTGACAGCACGCATCTATCCGGAACAGGCAGTTGTGGAGGCAAAGGCACTGGATACGGAGATGATTCGTTTACAGCTTCAGGCATTTCTGGATGTATACAATAAAAATCAGCCGACCTATCGTCGCATTACAGGTCTGGTGATCCGGAAAAATCCGTTTATACGCAGTACAACAAAGAAAATCAGGAGACAGGATGTCCTGATTGATGAGCCACAGGCATAAAAAAATCCGTCTGAGTGAATTGCTTAGACGGGTTTTTCTTATGACTGTTTGAAAGAGCATTCCCGCAATCTGCACGCTCCACTTTGCGGGAATGCTTTTTCAAACACGTCAGGATAAAAGAGGCAGCATGCCAGTCAGGAAAACCTGAGTCAGAATCTCTGCGATGACTTCTGGTTCAAGATCAAAATGATCTCGGGTCCATTTGTGAAGAACACCGATCGTGCTGCCGATCGCACAGGTGATCACATAAGATATTTCCTCTTTTGTGTGTCTGCCGGGTCTGGCACTGGAGGTAGTAGCTGTGACATAGTGATGAAGCATAGTCAGCATTTTTTCAAAGAGATCATTCCCATGGGGTGTGCTCAGAAGACTGGACAGGAAAGGATTTTCCATTGTATAGCGGCAAAGTGTCAGAAAATAGGACTGACAGATATCCCGGTTATTTTCAGGATGAAATTTTTCCATTATAGAAAAAACATCCTGGATCGTCTTTTCCTCAACAGCGGATACAAGAGAAGGAATGTCTTGATAATGATTATAAAAAGTGCTTCTCGCGATACCGGCTGTCTTAGTGATATCGGATACTGTGATCTGATCAGGAGTTTTTTTCTTTAGAAGTTTAAAAAAAGCACCCAGGATGGCTTCATCCGCTACAGAATATCTTTCGTCAGGAACTGGATTTTGCATAGTCGATTCCCTCCCAATATTTTATCAATAAATATAAGGATATGAGTGGCAAAAGACCTTTTGACTCTCATATCATGTATATATGGAAATCTGGAAAATGTTTATTTCTCTATTTCATAGGCAGGAATCAATATACATGCGCAGAAGTTTTCCAATGGCTGGAAACATTTGATAATAAGTTCACGATGAATCCTGGCACTGTAAGTCTTGAGACGACAGCTTCCGCCATTCAAGGCAACATCTGTATATGCGGCAAGGAGCTTCTTATCTCCGTTGGGAAATGCCTGATAAAAAGACTGGTCAAGTATTTCCAGAGTATCCATGCCTTCCAGAAGAAGCATTTCTTTATTGCAATAGCGGAAAACGAAGTCAATTCCAGTTCCGTTTTTATTAAAAATCAGTTCGATTACACAAAAAGCAATGGGCATATCATCTAATACAGAAAAACGCGTACGAATATTTGGAGATAAAGTCTTGGCAGGATCCTGATGCAAAGATTTGTTCAGAAATTTGTGAGTGGCCGCGCCACGCTTACGTCCTTCCAGACGTACGCCATCCTTCATATGATAGGTGCAGTTCTCAATATGATCAATCTGTCCTCTGGAAACCACGGTGCCCTTATTTATGGAAATATAATCATAAGGTATAAGAATTTCATATAAATCTTTGATTGTGATAAAAGTTTTCACAACTCGTCCATCGGTCATATAAATACAGGTCTTATTCTCCTGCCTGAGCAGATATTTGATATTACTGATATGGATATTGTTTTTCCTTAAAAATTTCATGATTTTTTCATCCATATAAATATCCCTCCGGTTATTAGTGTAAGGTAGAAGATGTCAGGTTACTATATTTCTGACATTGCTATCTGCAGATAATGAAATAAGTATACCATAAATGTAAAGATTTTACCAGTGTAATTGGGTAAAATATAAGGCTGCATGATCTGTATGCATCGTGATTTGTTTTGGGCGAAAAGAGCGCAGAAAATCCGGTTTTTTCAGATGAAAAAATGCACGGATATTATAAATGAAAAGCGAATTTTGTGATAATTTCACAATAAAAGACGATGTTTTCGAAAATAATTTTGAAACAAATAAATATATCATAAATACTGTAAAAAGACAGGGATTTTGGCATTAAATGTTTCTGTAATAAGTAATTAAAAAAGGTATCACAACCGGAAATGAAAGGTTGCGATACCTTTTTTATGTCAAACTGAAAATCGTTTTACCAGATTTGCCGAAACTTCAATTTTACAGGTATGCTGTCTGGGTTCGTTTATTTGAGAGAGAAGCTCTCTGGCGGCAACCTGTCCCATATAATGACGGGGGATGCTGATACTGGTAAGGGAGGGGTCGATAATGCGTCCCTCAGAGATATTGTCGAAGCCTACAATTGCCACCTGCTCCGGCACCTTGTAACCTCTGAGTCGCAAGGCCTTGATGGTTCCGATTGCAATCAGGTCATTGTCCGCAAAATAACAGTCTGCCAGAGTATCTCCCCTGTCAATAATTGCAAGCATATCTGCCATTGCTCCATCAATGGTTGGAGAAAGCTGGTGGATAATACAGCGGGAACGGGACATTCCGTTATCATGGACAGCATGATAAAATCCCTCCAGGCGCTCTGAAAAGTTGCGGAGAGGATAAGCAGACTGCAGGTATCCAGGCTGCTTCATTCTCCGGCTGATCAGATAATCGGTAGCCAGATAAGCTCCCTGACGGTTATTGGGAACAACATAATTACAGTTAAGGTTTTCAAAATAGGCGTCTAGGATCACCACCGGAAAAGGAAGCTTCAGGAAAGGCCGGACCATTTCTTCCCGCATTTCAGTACCAAACAAAATAATTCCAACGCAGTCAGTAGTTCTTAAATCCCCCAGATAATGCTCCAGATTATCCCGCTTTTCATAAAATGTGATTACTTTCAGTTTATAATTATCTTTTTGCACTACGGATTCCATACCCTCCACCATAGCATCAAAAATAGGAGAATAGGACATGATGGCATTATGGGAACGATAGCTTACCGCGTAAATGCTTCCGGCTTTATTTTTCTTTAGAGAAAGTTTGGTAAAGTCGTAGCCGTATTTTTCCGCAGCTTCTACCACCAGCCGGCGGGTTTCAGTGCTGACTCCGGGCTTATTATTCAGCGCCATGGAGACGGCAGTCTGTGAAAGATTCAGTTTTCTGGCCAGTTCTTTAGCAGTAATGGACATTTGCGGCACCTCCCGAAGTGGTATTTAGTAAAGTATCTGCTGTTTAGGGCAGAAAGTTGGTTTTCTGTGGAAACTGTTCATATTTCTTTGGCAGAAGTTTTTTCTGTTGTATATATTGTACTTCTTAATTGAAAAATAAACAATATATTTGCGAAAAATAAAGCGAAAATAAAGTCAAAAACACTTTATTTTTTATTGGAATAAAGCTGAAAGAGACCTATACTAGAGCTACAAAGAAAAGCAAATAGAATATCTGGGTAAGTAATAAAGAAAAAGATTTTACAGCTAAGAAAAACCAAAAGAAAATAATAAATATAAACAAGGAGGAATACCAGAATGGCAAAGATCAAAATCGGCTACGCGCCAACCAGACGAAGTATTTTCAGTGCACCGGATGCAGTTAAGTATCGTGGACTTACTGCAGACAGATTAAAAGAATTAGGAATCGATTTTGTAGACATCACAGACGTAAATGATGAGGGCCTTCTTTATGACGAGGCTGGCCGCATTAAGATTGCAGAGAAATTCAAAAAAGAGAAAATCGACGGACTTTTCCTTCCACACTGCAATTTCGGAACTGAGTTTGAATGCGCAAGACTTGCAAAAGAGTTAAATGTACCGGTTCTTCTGTGGGGACCTCTTGATGAGAGACCAGACGAGAATGGTGTCCGTCTTCGTGATACACAGTGCGGACTTTTTGCAACAGGTAAAGTCCTCAGAAGATTCCGCGTTCCATTTACATACATGACAAACTGCAGACTGAATGATCCGGTATTCGAGCGTGGACTTCGTGATTTCATGGCTGTCTGTAATGTAGTAAAAACCTTCCGCAACATGAGAATCCTTCAGATTTCCACAAGACCATACGAGTTCTGGTCCACCATGTGCAACGAAGGTGAGCTCCTTGAGAAATTCAACATCCAGCTGACACCAATCCCAATGCCAGAGCTGACAGATGAGATGAAGAAAGCAAAAGCAGAGGGAACAGAGGTTGCAAAGGTTGTGGAATACTGCCGCCAGAACATGGAAATCTGTGTAAAAGACAACGAGCTTGAGAATGTAGCAGCTCTTAAGGTTGCTATGGGAAATCTTATTAAGAAATACGGCTGCCAGGCAGCTGCAATCCAGTGCTGGAACCAGCTGCAGAGCGAGATCGGAATCATGCCATGTGCAGCAAATGCACTTCTCAATGAAGAAGGAATTCCGGTTGTATGTGAGACCGATATTCACGGTGCAATTACCGCTCTTCTTGTTGAGGCAGCAGCACTTGATGACACAAGAAGCTTCTTCGCAGACTGGACCATCCGCCATCCTGATATTGAGAACGGCGAGCTCCTTCAGCACTGCGGACCATGGCCAATCTCTGTTGCAAGAGAGACACCGAAGCTTACTTATCCGCTGGCATTCAGCCATCCGGGAAGCATTACAGCTGAGGCAAAGCATGGTGAAGTGACACTGGCACGTTTCGACGGTGATAACGGAGAATACTCCATGCTCCTCGGAAAAGCAAAAGGCGTTGACGGACCGAAAGGTATGGGAACTTACCTCTGGGTTGAGGTTGAGAACATCAAACGTCTGGAAGCCAAGATTGTAGAAGGACCATATATCCATCACTGTGTAGGTATCCATAAAGATGTAGTTCCGGTACTTTACGAGGCATGCAAATACATGGGAATCACTCCTGATTTATATGATCCTATTGAAGAAGATGTGAAAGCATATTTAAGAGGTGAATGAGAATGGAAAATTTAAAGGCAAAATCTTTTGACTTGAGAAAAGATACTGTAGATATTATCGTTGCCGGAAAGGGCGGACATATCGGCGGCGACATGAGTGTGATCGATACTCTGATGAGCCTGTATTTCTGCCAGATGAACATTTCTCCGGAAAACATGGATGATCCGGATCGCGACCGTTTCGTACTCAGCAAAGGCCACTCTGTAGAGGCTTACTACGCTGTACTTGCAGCAAAGGGCTTTCTGGATCTGGAAGATATTAAAGCACATTTTTCAAAATTTGGTTCCAAATATATCGGACACCCGAACAATAAGCTTCCTGGAATCGAGATGAACTCCGGTTCTCTGGGACATGGACTTCCTGTATGCGTAGGTATGGCTCTTGCAGGCAAAAAAGATAACAGAGATTACCGTGTTTACACCGTAATGGGTGATGGTGAGCTGGCAGAGGGTTCCGTATGGGAGGGCTTCATGGCAGGACATCAGTACAAACTGGACAATCTTTGCGCAGTAATCGATCGTAACCGTCTTCAGATTTCCGGAAACACAGAGGATGTTATGGGACATGATGATCTTCATGAGCGTATCCGTTCTTTCGGATGGCATGTGATCGATGTAAAAGACGGAAACGATATTGACCAGTTAAATGCTGCTTTTGAAGAAGCAAAAACTGTAAAAGGCAAACCAACAGCTGTAATTGCCAACACTGTAAAAGGCTGCGGTTCTTCTGTAATGGAGAACAAGGCAAACTGGCATCACAAGGTTCCGACTCAGGAAGAATATGATCAGATCATCGCGGATTTTGCAGCAAGAAAGGAGGCCGCTCTTCATGAATAAGATTCCAAACAGACAGGCCATCTGTGAAGTTTTGATGGATAAAGCAAAAGAAGACAAAGATATTATGGTGCTTTGCAGCGATTCCAGAGGATCCGCTTCCATGACACCATTTGCAGATAATTTCCCGGATCAGTTTATTGAGACAGGTATTGCAGAGCAGAATCTGGTAAGTATTTCCGCAGGTCTTGCAAAATGTGGAAAGAAACCATTTGCATGCTCACCGGCCTGCTTCTTATCCACAAGAAGCTACGAGCAGGCCAAGGTTGATGTGGCATACTCCAATACAAATGTTACTCTTATCGGTATCAGCGGTGGCATCAGCTACGGCGCACTTGGAATGAGCCATCATTCTGCACAGGATATCGCAGCTATGTCCGCAATCCCGAATATGAGAGTTTACCTTCCAAGTGACCGCCATCAGACAAAGCATCTGATCGAGGCACTGTTAAAAGATGAGAAACCATCCTATATCCGTGTTGGAAGAAATCCGGTTGAGGATATTTATACAGAAGATAACTGCCCATTTGAAATGGACAAGGCAACTGTTCTGAAAGAGGGAACAGATGTGGCAATTATCGCCTGCGGCGAGATGGTGCGCCCGGCATTTGCAGCAGCCAAGTTACTGGAGGAGCAGGGAATTTCCGCAACTGTACTGGATATGTACTGTGTGAAACCGCTTGACGCTGAAGGCGTTGTAAAAGCTGCCAAGAATGCAAAGGCAGTGATCACGGTAGAAGAGCACGCACCATTTGGCGGACTTGGCTCCATGGTTGCACAGGTTGTTGGTGCAGAATGCCCGAGAAAAGTGCTGAACATGGCTCTTCCGGATGCTCCGGTTATCACTGGTAACTCTCAGGAAGTATTTGATTACTATGGATTAAATGCTGAGGGTATTGCCAAGAAGGCTGTTGAAGCTCTGAAATAAAAATCAAATAAGAAACAAATTTAAGCGTGACTGACAGACTGCGTGGATGCAGAGCCAGGATGCTGCTTGGAAGTGCTGCCCGATTGGGCGTGCTTCTGAGCAGTCTGGTCAGGCACGCTTATTATTTAGTTATAAAACAGACTTAAGGTACAGAGATGTTGATTTTAGAGAATATAAAAGTTTTAAGAGGATAGTAAACATGGCAAAATATATTATTAGTATTGATCAGAGTACCCAGGGTACCAAGGCGCTCCTTTTCGATGAGACAGGAAGCATTATGCGCCGTACTGACCGCCCTCACAGGCAGATCATCAATGAAAAGGGCTGGGTTTCCCATGATCCAGAGGAAATTTACAGCAATGTTCTGGAGGTTGTGAAAGAGCTTCTGGAGGGGGTAGAGAAGGAATATGTAGTTGGGCTGGGAATCAGCAACCAGCGTGAAACTTCACTTGCCTGGAACCGCGTCACCGGTAAGCCTTACGGAAATGCAGTTGTATGGCAGTGTGCCCGCGCAGTAGATATTTGTGCCCGTGTGGAAAAGGCTGGTGCAGCGGAGATGGTCCGCCAGAAAACCGGAATGAATCTTTCCCCATATTTCCCGGCCTCCAAGATTGCATGGCTTCTGGAAAATGAAGAGGGTGCAAAAGAGGCAGCAGAGCGTCATGAAATCTGCCATGGTACTATTGACAGCTGGCTGGTTTACAAGCTGACAGGAGGCAAAGAATACAGAACCGATTATTCCAATGCTTCCAGAACGCAGCTTTTTAATATTTTTGACCTGAAATGGGATGAGGAAATCTGCGGATTATTTGGCATTGATCCGGCAAATATGGCAGAGGTTACAGATTCCGATGCCTGCTTCGGCGAGACGGATTTCGAGGGACTTCTTCCTCATAAAATCCCGATCCATGGCGTACTTGGAGATTCCCACGGCTCTCTTTTTGGTCAGGGATGCCTGCAGCCTGGTATGATCAAGTCCACTTATGGAACCGGTTCTTCTATTATGATGAATATTGGCGAGAAGCCAATCCTCAGCACCCATGGTGTTGTTACCTCTCTTGCATGGAAAATCGGTGGCAAGGTTAACTATGTGCTTGAAGGCAATCTGAACTATACAGGCGCTGTGATTACCTGGCTGAAGGATGATCTTCAGATCATTTCTTCTCCTGGAGAAACCGGTAGACTGGCGAAAGAAGCCATTCAGGAGGACAGCCTGTATCTGGTTCCTGCATTCAGCGGCCTTGGTGCTCCTTACTGGGACAGCGAGGCGAGAGCTTCTGTTGTAGGCATGAGCCGTACTACCCGCAAGGCTGAGTTTGTAAGAGCTGCACTTGAATGTATTGCCTATCAGATTACAGATGTTGTACAGGCTATGTCTGAGGATGCTGGTGTTCCGGTGAAGGAGCTTCGCGTAGATGGCGGTCCGACCCGAAACGACTATCTGATGCAGTTCCAGAGCAATATTGCAGATGCCGGAGTTCTGGTCCCGGATTCCGAGGAGCTTTCCGCTATCGGACCGGCCTATGCGGCAGGATTGCAGCTTGGTGTCTGGGATGAAAGTATTTTTGGAAAATTAAACCGCGTGTCCTATAAACCGGACATGGATGCCAAGAAACGGGAGCAGAAGTATGCTGGCTGGAAGAAGGCTGTGGCTTCGGTGATTACAAACAAATAATTCAGATTCATGGTAAAGTGTTTTTTTTAAGTTCTAAAATAGGCCCCATAATCAGTTGTTCCTGGCGAGCAAGGTTTATGGGGCTGAAATTTATGTGGAGGAAACAGTTATGTATGGCATTACACTTATGTCAAGACCATCAGATTGGGAAATTATACAGCAAAAAGAAGGCAAGGGGAGCGTCTTTCTAAATGGAAAATTTTCGGTACATCCGGCAGCTCTGGAGGTTGGAGTTGAACGTGTAATACCGCTGGTAAGAGTAATGAGTGAAGATGATAATATGGCGGTGATTCCGTGGACGAATGCAGATCATTTTACTTATAATGAAAATTTTCAGGGAGAATTCGATGTAACGTTAGACATTCCGGCTGGGGGACCATATAGAATTGACACTGGGCTTGAAACCAAAAGTTCTATCCCGGATCTGACATGGGTCTATCGGGGGGATTGTGTGCTTCATATCGGAGTTGGAAATCTGTTTATTATTGCAGGTCAGTCAAATTCAGCCGGATATAGCCGGGATTTTTGCATGGATCCTCCAAGTATGGATGTACATTTATACAGAAACAGAAGCAAGTGGGATATAGCCAGTCACCCAATGAATGAGAATACATATGCGGAGACATGTGCGAATGAAGAAATGGGAGTATCAGGAGTTTCACCCTATCTTGCATTTGGAAAAAAATATGCAAAAATATCTAATATGCCGGTTGGATTGGTTCAGACATCTCTTGGTGGCTCCTCTATGGCTCGCTGGGATCCGGAAAATGGAGATTTGTATCAGAACATGATAGATAAAATCCATGAAACAGGGGATCGCTGTGCAGGAATTTTGTGGTATCAGGGGTGTTCAGATACAGATCCGGAACCGGCAAAAAAATATTTTGAGCATTTTTGCAGCTTTGTAATGGCAGTGCGCAAAGAACTGGGCTACCAGGTTCCATTTTTTACTATGCAGTTAAACCGGCAAATTAATGGAAGGAATGATGACTGCTGGGGCATGGTTCGTGATGCACAGGCGAGAGCTGCAAGAGAGATTCCTGGCGTATCTGTTTTGACAACATCTAATTTAAGTTTGTGTGATGATATTCATAATACGGCACATGCGAATGTGGCTTTAGGAGAAAAACTGGCAAAACAGTGTGCATTTGTATTAAACGGACTGGAAGAATACCAGCCGCCGGAAGTGATCAAAGTTGAAAGAGTAAATGAGGATGAAAAAGAAAAATTTCAGCTGGAGGGAAACAGAATCTGGCTGAAGCTTACGTGTGTACATGTGAAAAATTGTTTTTTACTGTATTCGACAGCAGGAAAGGACAGTGGATTTACGCTTACGGATAGTAAAGGAAATGTGGAAATTCTTCATATACGCGGTAATAGAGAAAATAAAAATCATTTGTATCTTGAATTAGCCCGTGAAGTGGAAGATGAGGCAGAACTTTCATTTGCCTGGCAGGCAGATCCAATAAAACACCCACCTGTTGATGAAGTGACGTTTTTACCACTTCTGTCATTTTATAAAAGCCATATAAATCTGACAATAAACAAAGAATTTAGACTTGACGTTAAATGAATATAATCGTATGATTTTAAAATATATCTGAGAAGCGGATTATGAATAACCGCTTGACTTGATAACGTGGAAGTTTAACTGTTAAATTATTTGAGTTATATAAATTTATAGAAGCGGTGAAGGGAGAAATATAGAATGAAATTAGGAATTGTTTATACCAGCACAACACCAGAACTTATTGAGTGCGTAAATGAAGAAATCAGAAAGAACCTTGGAGATACACCGGAGATCCTCAACTATCAGGATCCATCCATTCTTGCTGAAGTAAGAGAGCATGGTTATGTAACAGCAGGAGCTGCAGCACGCCTTGTCGGAATGTACATGCAGGCTGTTTCTGACGGAGCGGATGTAATTTTAAACTGCTGCTCTTCTGTTGGAGAAGTTGCAGATGCCGCACAGAATATCGGACGCTACACAGGTATCCCGATTGTTCGAATTGATGAGGAAATGTGCCGCGAGGCTGTCCGCCTTGGGAAGAGAGTAGGAGTTCTGGCCACTCTTCCTACCACACTGGAGCCTACTAAGAATACAGTTTCCCGCGTGGCAAGAGAAATGAACAGCCATGTAGAATTGGTTGACGGACTTGTAGACGCATTCGGTGCAGACCAGAATAAATTTAAAGCACTTCTTTGTGCAAAGGCAGAAGAAATCGCAGATCAGGTAGATGTGATTCTTTTGGCTCAGGGATCTATGGCATATGCAGAAGATGCAATTCATGAGAAAATCGGTAAGCCGGTACTTTCCAGCCCTCGCTTCGGAGCTCAGGCACTTGCGAAAGCACTGCAGGAAAAAGGAATGTAAATAAGGTTTATAATAAGATATCCTGGGGTCTGTATCAAAGAAATAAGGTCTTTGATACAGGCTCTTTGAGTTGTTTGAGCATGACAATTTAGTGGATATATTTTGTACAAATATTATGCAAAATTAACAAAAATATATGCGAAAAATCAGTTGGTATTCAGAGTTTACAAACTCTATTCAGGATGTTAATATAATGACAACAAGTTAAACATCCTACGTTATACGTAATAGAAAGGACAAAGGTGAAAAAAATGAGAAAGAAAGTATCTCGTGTAGCAATTAGTATGTGTGCAGTAGCAAGCATGGTATTGAGTGTAGCTGCACCGGCAATGACAGTAGCAGCAGAGACAACAGATGAGCCGACAGAGATTACTGTGTGGGCATGGGATAAGAACATGAATGGTACAGCAATGGAGGTTGCAGACAGCCTGGATGACAACGTAAAAGTTAATTTCGTTGAAATGGCGAAAGCAGACTGCCTCCAGAAGATTCATACTGTACTGGCTTCTGGTGTAACAGACGATTTACCAGATATTGTTCTCATCAGTGATTTAAATGCGCAGGGTTATCTGATGTCTTATCCAGATGCATTTTTACCAATGGATGACTACATTTCTTATGATGATTTTGCCGCTTATAAAAAAGATATGCTTTCCTACGACGGTGCCGGATACGGAGTGCCTTTTGATACAGGCGTTGCCGGATTATTCTACCGTACAGACTATATGGAAGAAATCGGCGTAACAGACGAGGACATGCAGGACCTTACATGGGACGAGTACCTTGCACTTGGGGAGAAACTGAAAGAGAAAGGTCATATGCTTCAGACCTACAATCCGAACGATATCGCCGAATTCCAGATCATGCTTCAGTCTACTGGAAAATGGTTCACAGACAATGACGGAAATGCTGATTTCACAAATAACGATGCATTAAAAGAATGCTATGATGTATTCAAAAAACTGAACGAATCTGATTTCTGCCAGGTAGTAAGTGACTGGACCGGATTTGCAGGAGCAATCAATAATGGTGATGTTGCCTGTGTTATGAGAGGAAGCTGGATCACATCTACTATTATGGGCGCTGATGATCAGAGCGGAAAATGGAAAATGGCTCCTGTCCCGAAGATGAGCACAGATGGTGCTACACATTATTCCAACCAGGGTGGTTCAAGCTGGTTTGTACTGAAGAACTCCAAGAACGCAGATGCTGCAGCAAAATTCCTTGCTGATACATTTGGCGGAAGCACAGAGCTTTATGATTCTCTTATGAAGAGCAATAATATTATCGGAACCTACCTTCCGGCGGCTGATATTGAAGCAGTTAATACTGAATCTGAATTCTTCAGTGGACAGCAGATCAATAAAACACTGGTCGATTGGGAAGCTCAGATTCCATCTGTAAATACTGGCGCATTTAGCGCAGAAGCCCAGAGCGCATTACTTGCAGTGACTCCTAACATCCTTAATGGCAGCGATCTGGATACTGAATTAGCAGCAGCAGAAGAGCAGTTTAACCAGACTATTCAGTAAATAAACGTAAAGAAGATAGTTAAAATAAAGAAATTAAGGGGGCGGAGTGATTCGCCCCTTTTCTAAAATAAAAAGATAATGGATATAGAACGGAAAGGAGATTCCATGAAAGGTAGCACATTGGAAAAAAAGAATTCCCGTATTGGCTGGACAATGGTAATTATTGCTTCTGTGCTGATTCTGGCATTTAGTTATATCCCTATGGTGCAGGCATTTCTTTTATCCTTAAAAACAGGAAAAGGAAATAATCTGACCTTTGGCGGCGTAGCCAACTATGTAAGAATGCTTAATGATACCGGGTTTAAAACAACGATTGGTAATACATTATTTTATGCAGTGATCCAGATCCCGATCATGTTGCTTCTTGCATTATTAGTTGCTGTCTTATTGAATTCTGAAACCTTAAAACTGAAAGGCTTTTACAGAACCTGCATCTTTCTGCCATGCGTAACTTCTCCTATTTCTTACGCAATTCTGTTTAAGAATATTTTTGCAACAGATGGAGTTGTGAACCATGTTCTGTTATCACTTGGACTGATTAATTCCCCAATTGCATTTATTTTGGATCCTGTCTGGGCAAAATTTGTTATCATCATTGCTCTGATCTGGCGTTATTCCGGATACTATATGATCTTCTTTTTATCTGCATTGCAAAATACAGATAAGTCAGTATATGAAGCTGCCAAAATTGATGGTGCTAATTTCAGACAGTCCTTCTTCAAGATCACAATGCCGATCTTGAAGCCAATTATTTTCCTTACCAGCATTATGGCAGTAACCAACACACTTCAGCTGTTTGACGAGGTTGTAAATCTGACTGGAGGCGGTCCTGGAAATGCAACCAGAACTATTTCCGAGTACATTTACGATCTGTCCTTTAACTATGTTCCGAATTATGGATATGCAGCTGCTGTTTCTTATGTGGTCCTGGTGATCATTGTACTTATTACAATCGTTCAGAAGAAAGTGACAGGTGATCATGATGAATAAAAAACATTTAATTGGTGAAGGTTTTAAACATGTATTTTTGATGACATTGTCATTACTTTGTGTATTCCCATTTTACTGGATGATTGTAGGAATGACAAATAGCTCTGCTGACATTACCATGGGAAAACTCACCTTTGGAAATAAACTGGCAGAAAATGTTACAAATGCTTTTAACTATTCCAATCTGTGGAGAGCATTTGGAAACTCCCTTTTACTGGCGGTAATCGTTACCGGTATAGGTCTTTTAATCTGCTCCATTGCAGGTTATGCCTTTGTTGTATTTCCAAGCCGCGGAAAGGAAATTCTTTTTCTTGCGCTGATCGCATCCATGATGGTACCTTTTGCAGCAAAGATTATTCCAATGTTCCGTATGTTTTCCAAAATGGGACTTTTAAACAATTATCTGGCAATTATTCTTCCGGCAATCGGTTCTCCGTTTTTGATTTTCTTCTTTAAGCAGAATGCCTATTCCTTCCCGAAGGATACGCTGGAAGCAGCCAGAATGGACGGACTGAATGAATATCAGATCTTTTTCAAAATTTTTATGCCAATGATGAAGTCCACATATGCAGCAGCCGGAATATTCATGTTCATGGCAAGCTGGAACAACTACATGTGGCCTCTGATCGCACTGCAGAGTGATACGAAATTTACACTGCCGCTGGTTGTAGCAAACCTTGCCTCCGGATTTACACCGGATTACGGTATGACAATGGTTGGTATTGTGCTTTCCACATTGCCTACAATTATTGTATTCTTTACCTTACAGAAATCCTTCGTTGAAGGTATGACAGGATCTGTTAAATAAAAATGTGAAGGAGATGCAGGCATGAAAGGTCAAAAAATAAAAGAACTCTATTTTGGTGGAGATTATAACCCGGACCAGTGGGATGAAGCTACAATCCGCCAGGACATGGAATATTTTAAAAAATGTCATATCAACTATGTAGCACTTCCAGTTTTTTCCTGGGCTAAGCTAGAGCCACAGGAAGGAGTTTATAACTTTGAATGGCTGGACAAGATTCTGGACATTCTCTGGGAAAATAGAATTTATGTATGCCTTGCTACTTCTACTGCTGCACAGCCGGAATGGATGAGCAAGAAATATCCGGAAATCATGCCTGTAGACAACAACGGGCTGAAACGTACTCATGGAATGAGAAATTTTTACTGCGTAAACAGTGAAAAATACAGAGAAAGAGCAGCAGCTCTGGCAGAGCAGATGGCACTTCGTTACAAAGATTATCCGGGGCTTGTTGCATGGCATGTGGCAAATGAATACAGCACATTCTGTCACTGTGAGAACTGCGAAAAGAAGTTCCGTGTATGGCTGAAAAAGAAATACGGAACCACAGAAGAACTGAATAAGAGATGGAATACTTCTTTCTGGGGAAGAACGGTTTATGATTTTGACACGATCATGCTTCCTACAGAACGCAATGATGATGACAGGTTTTTCCCGGCAAAACAGCTGGATTACCAGCGCTTTGTTACAGATACAACAGAGGAGTGTTTTTTGAATGAGGCAAACGTGCTTCGCAGAATTACTCCTGATATTCCGGTGTTCAGCAATATTTCCGGATTTATTAAAAAACTGAATCAGTTCCAGCTGACCAGAAATATGGACATTGTAGGATGGGATAACTATCCGTCTCCAAAAGATGATGCAGCATTTCCGGCATTAAAGCATGATATTATGAGAGGACTGAAGGACGGTGCTTCTTACATGGTCGCGGAGCAGTCCCCGAACCAGCAAAATTGGCAGCCATATAACAAGCTGAAGCGACCGGGAGAGGTAAGACTTCTGGCATATCAGGGAATTGCCCATGGCGCTGACAGCTCCTTATATTTTCAAATGCGTCAGTCCGTTGGAGGACAGGAAAAGTTCCATGGCGCAGTTATTTCCCATGCAGGAACTGATGACACCAGGATTTTCAGGGAGTTTGAGCAGTTGGGAGCTGAGCTTCATCAGCTTGGTGGACAGATTCTGGATGCGAGAACAAATGCCGATGTAGGAATTCTCTTTGACTGGGACAACTGGTGGGCACTGGAGCTTTGCAGCGGCCCAACTAAGGATATGGATTACCTGCTTCAGGTGGCTCATTATTATCGTGCATTCCACAAGCAGAACATAGCTGTGGACATTGTGAAATTCACAAGTAATCTGGATTCCTATAAGGTTGTAGTTGCACCTCTTGCATACATGATAAAGCCTGGATTTGCAGAGCGATTGACTAAATTTGTGGAAAACGGCGGAACACTGATTGGAACCTATATGACAGGCCTTGCAGATGAAACAGACCGCTGCATCTTTGGGGCATATCCGGGTCCGCTTCGCAATGTATTTGGGCTGTGGGTGGAAGAGACAGATGCACTTTATCCGGAAGAAACCAATCAGATTATTTTGAACGAAAATAAGGAAGCCTACAGCTGCAGCTTCCTGTGCGACCGTCTCAGACTGGAAAATGCAAAGGCATTTGGAACTTATGGAAGTGATTTCTATGCAGGAGAGCCTTGTGTCACAGTAAACGAATACGGAAAAGGAAAAGCGTATTATCTTGGAACACAGCCGGATGAGGCATTCTTGAAGATATTTGTTCATAAGGTATGCGAGGAGACGAATGTGCATCCGGTACTTCAGGTGGAAGAAGGTATTGAGGTAACCAGCAGAGAAAATGAAAACGGCAAATTCTATTTTGTCATGAATCATAACGCGGCAGAGAAACAGATAGTGCTTCCGGAAGGAAAATGGGAAAATCTGATTGGGGCACAGCCGGAAAATGAAAAACTAATTTTGAAAGCAAGAGATGTAGCTGTTTTAAAACGCCGGTAAAGTAGTGTATAATAATACCAGAGTTAAAATACCGAAAATCGCAGGCTCCTGTGCAGTGCGATTTCCGGTGCTTATAATGCGGTATATATTATAAAAAGTCAGGGGGAGCAAATATGTCTGATAAGAAAAATTTTCTGAAAAAGCGGCTTCATAAAGACAGCGTTGTAAATCAGGTAGTGGAACAGATTACAGATTCGATTATTGCCGGAAACCTGCAACCAGGTGATAAACTTCCTACTGAGCCGGAGCTGTGTGAAAATTTTGGTATTGGAAGAAATTCTGTGCGTGAAGCCATTAAAATTCTGGAAGCGTATGGGGTGGTTTACATAAAAAGAGCGGAAGGAACCTTTGTAAACGATACCTATAATCATAAAATGTTAGACCCGATGCTGTACGGAATTCTTCTGGATAAGAATATGAGAATAGACATTATTCAGGTTCGTAAAGTTCTGGATACCGGAATGCTGTATCAGATTATAGGCGGAATCACCGATGAAAAGATGGACCAGATTTTGAAGAAATTTGATAATCTGAAAACAGTTGTTTTGAGAGAAAATGTTACTGCCAAGCAGGTGTTGCAGGCTGATGTTGATTTTCATCTGACTCTTGTAGAAAGCACGGAAAATCCTATTTTATGCAACATACATGAGTATGTAGACCGAATTACCACTCCGTCCAGGGAAAAAACGGTGGAGCTGGTTCTGGAGAAGAATCAGAAAGAGACATTCATTCTGCTTCATCAAAAGATAATCAATCTTCTTCTGGAAAAAAATTATCAGAAAATCGAAAGCGTTCTGGCAGAGCATTATAAGTTCTGGGTAGAAGGCTAGAGCATGTTTGAAAAAGGCTTTCTGCAAGATGTGCGTCACAATTTGTGGGAGATTTTGTCCGGATGAGGGCGCCGTAGCGGGCTACGGCAACTGAATTCGGGCGAAATATACCGCAAAGTGGGGCGTGCAGATTGCGGGAATGCTTTTTCAAACACGCTCTAAGCCATGCGAAGAAAACATGACATAAAATAAAGAATGTGGACTTGAGATTTCCAAAAAAGAACTGTAAAATTTTTTATATCGTATAATGTGCAAGCAGTGTATTTATAACAAAACTGCACAATTAAAGGAGAAAAATCATGCTGACAGATACAACCAGATCCCCTTACGCGAAGGTACATGCGTTGGACGGGATGAAAGTAAAATGGACCGGCGGCCTTTGGAAGGAACGCTTTGACACCTGCGCCAACAGTACAGTGCCTCAGCTGAAGCACATGTTTGACAGCAAGGATATTAGCCATGTAGTAGAGAATTTCAAAATCTGCGCCGGAGATGCGCAAGGAGATTTTGACGGAACTGTTTTCGGAGACGGAGACTTTTATAAATGGATGGAATCTGCCATTTATACGGCTTATCAGACAGATAACCAGCTTCTGAAGGATGAGATTGAAAAATACATTGATCTCATCGGAAGAGCACAGCAGCCGGACGGTTATCTTTCCACCAAGCAGATCATTGGAGAAAGAAGCGGGAATGGCGTTTCCAGAATGGGAGATATTAACGATTTCGAGGTATACAACTTCGGACATATGTTTACAGCGGCCTGTGTACATAAAAGAATTACAGGTAAGGACAGCTTTCTTGCAATTGCAGCCAGAACAGCAGATTATCTGGAGCATCTGTATGAAGAGGCAGAACGCACAGGAGAGGTTCAGACTGCAGTTTGCCCTTCCCATTATATGGGACTTGTGGAAATGTATCGTACCACTGGCGAGGAACGTTATCTAAAGCTTGCAAAGCAGGCGATTGCGCTTCGTGACAGCGTAAAGAATGGCTTGGATGACAACCAGGATAAGATTCCGCTGAAGCAGCATGAGAAAATTCTTGGACATGCAGTTCGTGCCAATTATCTCTATGCAGGTGTGGCGGATCTTTGCCTGGAAGAGGAAGATCCGGATTATATTAAGGTTCTCCACAAAGTATGGAGAAGCCTTGTGGATAAAAAGCTTTATATAACAGGTGGATGTGGAGCATTGTATAACGGTGCCTCCCCCTATGGATACTTTTTTGATCATCAGCTTGTTCATCAGGCATATGGCTATGAATACCAGCTTCCGAATATCACAGCATACAATGAGACCTGTGCATCTCTTGGCGGTGTTTTCTGGGCATACCGCATGTTCCAGCTGGAGCCAAAGGCAGAGTACTTTGATATTCTGGAACGAATGATGCTGAATACCAACCTGGCTGCACTGAGCCTGGACGGAAAAAGATTTTTCTATGAAAATATGTTAAGACGCGCCAAGAAGCTTGATTATAAGCTGATCTGGCCACTTACAAGAAGTGAATATATTCTTAGCTACTGCTGTCCTCCAAATCTGGCGAGAACCATTGCCCAGTCCAGTGAATATGCATATCTTACATCTGATAACAGCGTATGGACCGGTATGTACGGTGCAAGTGAAGCTCAGGTGAAGCTGGAAAATGGAGGAGAATTCACACTGGTGCAGTCCACAGATTATCCGTTCGATGGAGCAATCCGCTTTACAGCAAAGAATGTGAAGGTAAATGCTCCTGTTCATTTGAGACTGCGTGTTCCGGGATGGGCTGCAGGCGGCTCTATTAAGGGCGCTGGCGCAGACCGTGAGCTGACAGCAGCTGATGCAGGAACCTATTTGGATATTCTTGTGGAGGATCTGCAAAACATGGATGTACAGCTGAATCTGGATATGAAGATTCGCTATACCGTTGCAAACAATATGGTAGAGGAAACAGTTGGACAGGCTGCCATTGAACGTGGACCGCTGGTATATTGCTGCGAGAGTGCAGATACCCATGCATCGACTTTGGATGATATTTATCTGGATCTGAATGCAGAGTTTGTTCCTGTTGAATTTGAAATCGAGGGAAGAAAAATGACAGCCCTTGAGACAGAGGAATATTCTATTGATCGTTCTGAATTTGACAGAAATGCACTGTATCAGCCGCTGAAATACCACGGTATGAGCAAAAAGCATGTACGCCTGATCCCATATTATGCGTGGGACAACCGTGACTATGGAGAAATGAGGATCTGGTTCCCTGTCGCATATACCGTATAATAAATTGAGTTATCAAAAACTGAGATATGAATGTAAAAAATCCTGCCGCTTATATTTTGAACGAACAGAATGGAGAGTTATAGAAATTATGGAATGTAAAGTAATTCCTTTCCATACCGTCGAGGAGAGGAGCAAAACAGATGCCGACAAAGCAGAAGCACTTCTTTCCCAGGTAATGGAAGGTTTTCATAAAAAATTAGTAGTACTGGATGATGATCCGACTGGTGTACAGACCGTTCATGATGTGTCTGTTTATACTGACTGGGAAGAAGAATCTATCCGCAAGGGCTTTGAGGAAAAAGAAGCTATGTTTTTTATCCTTACCAATTCACGAAGCTTTTCTGTGGAGGAAACTACAAAAGTTCATCAGGATATTGCCGCAAGAGTGGCGAAGGTTGCCAGAGAGCTGGGACAGGACTTCATGATCATTTCCCGTGGAGATTCCACACTGAGAGGTCACTATCCGCTGGAAACACAGCTTCTGGCAGATGGCCTGACAAAGAACGAGGGCGTTGTTATTGACGGGGAGATTATCTGTCCGTTTTTCCCAGAAGGCGGGCGCTATACAATGGATAATATCCATTACGTAAAAGAACAGGAAAATCTGGTTCCTGCCGGAATGACAGAGTTTGCAAAGGACAAGACCTTCGGCTACAAATCCTCCGACCTTACAGAATATGTGGAGGAAAAAACAGAAGGAAAGTACCATAAAGAGGACTGTATCACCATTTCCCTGGACGAGCTGAATGCTCTGGATGTGCAGGGAATTAAAGACAAGCTTATGTCTGCACAGAATATGGCGAAGATCATTGTGAACGCAGTATCCTATGCAGACCTGAAAGTTTTTTGCGCCGCACTTGTACTTGCAATGAAAGCTGGAAAGCATTATATGGCAAGAACTGCCGCTGCTTTTACCAAGGTGATGGGACGTATTTCAGATCAGCCCCTTCTGGGAAGAGCACAGCTGGAGGGCGATACAAAGAACGGAGGAATCGTTCTGATCGGTTCCCATGTAAAGAAGACCACAGACCAGCTGAACTGTCTGAAAGAACTGGACGGACAGGCTGATTTTATGGAATTTCAGGTAAATACCGTGTTCGAAGAAAACGGTCTGGAGAAAGAGGTAGAGAGAACGGTGAAGGCAGCAGAGGAGAAAATCCTGTCTGGAAGAACCGTTGTAATTTATACAAGCAGACAGCTTCTTGCGCCGGAGAATATGACTCCGGAAGAGAAACTGCATATTTCTGTAAAAATTTCCAATGCAGTGACCAGTATTATCGGAAAGCTTTCTGTGAAGCCGAAATTCATCATTGCAAAAGGCGGAATCACTTCATCTGACGTAGGAACCAAAGCTCTTCGCGTAAAGAAAGCCCGTGTTATGGGACAGGTGAAGAAAGGAATCCCGGTATGGATGACCGGCGAAGAAAGCAAATTCCCTGGAATGCCATACATTATTTTCCCGGGAAATGTGGGTGAAGTAAGTACGTTGAAGGAGATTGTAGAGGAATTGATCTGAAAAATAGCATGATTGCAGGTCTTCGTTTACACGAGTGGCAAATTTCAATTACGTAAGAGTTTTAATGACCTAACAAGTAAATTTTTAGTCTGTTTTGAACAGCTTACGGAGACTCTGTATGTTAGAGCGTGTTTGAAAAATCATTCCCGCAATCTGCACGCCCCACTTTGCGGTATATTTTGCCCGAATTCGGTTGCCGTAGCCCGCTACGGCGCCCTCATCCGGACAAAATCTCCCACAAATTGTGACGCACATCTTGCAGAAAGCCTTTTTCAAACATGCTCTAGGAAGCTGTCTATTAGAAAGAGGTTCGCTTAAATAGGAGGTTTACATAATGAGAAAAGTAATTATATCTCTGGCGCCTGTACAGGCAGGAACCAGTGTGGATGCAGTAAAACTTGCAGAGGATGTAGAGAAAAGCGTAAAACTTGGTGCTGCTATGTGTCACCTTCACTGTCGTAAACCAGACGGAAGCCTTACACCTGACATTTCTTATATGTCTGAGTGTTTTGACGAGATTCTGAAACGGACAGATGTGGTAGTTCAGGCGTCTACAGGCGGTGTTTCCGATATGAATATCCAGGATCGCTGCAATCCTCTTGACTACCCGAAGGTAGAGAGTGCGTCTCTTAACGGCGGAAGCACAAATCTTGGTGAGGCAGTATATATCAATTCCTTTGATGATATCCGTTATTGCGCAGATGCAGTTTATAAAAGAGGAATCCTTCCGGAAACAGAAGTTTTTGATATTGGAATGTTACATAACATGGCAGTAGTGAAATCTGAGCAGCCATTTGCTGTTCCAATGTTGTTTAATCTGGTATTCGGACACAAAGGAGGTATGCAGCCTACACCAGAAATGCTGGCAGCTTTCCGTTCCTTTGTTCCATCTGATGCACTTTGGGGTGTTACCCATTTTGGCCGTGATAACTGGACATTTCTGGCTGCTGCAATTGCTATGGGAGCAACGGTAGTACGTGTTGGTTTTGAAGACAGCCACTATCTGGCAGAAGGTGTAGATGCCGAGTACAACTGGCAGGTGGTTGAGAAACTGGTAAATCTGATCCGCGCCATGGGTCTGGAGCCAGCGACTCCGGATGAGGCAAGACAGATGTTGAATCTGAGAAAACGCTAAAATACGATTTAAAAATATAAAGTGTTGGATCGTAATTATTCAGTAGATGTTATTCTGCGAAGTGTGTGACCATGAAGGTACTGAACAGTTACGATATACCAAAGAAATATATGTCAGAAAGGATGGGTTAAAACAAATGTTGGCAATCAAGAAAATATATATGGATTATGAAACAGCCCCGGTTGGTGTTTCCCATATGCCCCAGTTTGCCTGGGAGCTTGTAAGCGATAAGAAAAATGTAAAACAGAAATCCTACGAACTTCAGATTGCAAAAGACGCTGATTTTACAGATCTGATCTATAACAGCGGAAAAACAGAGTCTGAGGAATCTGCACATGTTTATGCAGAAGGTGCTTCACTGGAGAGCGGCAAGCGCTATTTTGTCCGTGCAAAAGCCAGTGATGGGCAGGAAGAAACGGACTGGAGCGAAACCGCATCTTTTGTAACTGCCCTTGCAGGAAAAAATGGTGAGTGGGAGGAAGGCGCACCAGCATGGAAAGCTCCTTTTGTATCCGCCGAAACTGACGATTCCTATAAGAACGTTTCCAAAGGAACCTATGTAAGAGGAACCTTTGAAATCAAAAAAGATATAAAAGAAGCCTATGCCTTTACCACAGCCCTTGGCCTGTATCAGTTTTACCTGAATGGCAAAAAAGTTGGTGAGGACGAGATGACACCGGGATGGACATCCTATAGAAGACATCTCCTCTATCAGACCTATGATGTAACGGAATATCTGCAGAAGGGCATTAACGGTGCTGGAGCAATGCTGGCTCCAGGCTGGTATAAAGGTGTTATGGGGCTGACAAAAGCCCGTAACAACTATGGTGATCAGACGGCTTTTACTATGGAACTTCTGATTCGCTACACCGATGGAACAACAGAATCTGTTTATACGGATCCATCATGGAAAGGCTGCGATTCACCGGTGGTATTTGCAGAAATCTATGATGGTGAGACTTATGATGCAGCCCTTGAGATTCCGGACTGGTCAAAGGCAGAAACCACAAAAGGCGACTGGAAGCCGGTTCAGCTTGTATTCTTTGATACACAGGTTATGCGCGCGCAGTACGCTGCGAAGGTTCGTGTAATGGATCGTATTCCAGCGAAACGTATTTTCAAAACACCGGCAGGAGATACAGTTATTGATTTTGCCCAGAATATGGCAGGACGAATTGAAGTAACTGCAGCCGGAAAACCAGGCGATGTGATCGAACTTCACTGCTTCGAAGTTCTGGACAAAGATGGAAATGTATATCTGGACAATCTTCGTGCAGCCAAAGCAACGATGAAATATACTTTTGCAAGGGAAGAGACAGTTACCTGGCATCCGACTTTCACTTACATGGGATTTCAGTATGCGCTGATTGTTTCCTATCCAGGCGAGCCGAAAGCTGAGAATTTCACAGCCTGCACCCTTCACTCCAACATGGCTTCAAACGGAAGTCTGGAGTGTTCGAATCCGCTGCTGAACCAGTTGCATCACAATTTCCTGTGGGGGCTGAAGAGTAATTTCCTTGATGTACCTACAGACTGCCCGCAGCGTGATGAGCGTCTGGGATGGACTGGAGATGCGCAGATCTTCTGCCGTACCGCCACTTATCTGATGAATACATATACGTTCTATAAGAAATGGCTCCATGATCTGGAGGTTGATCAGACACCAGAGGGCGGTGTACCACATGTTGTTCCGAATATTGAGGAAGGCCGTACAGATGGAAACTGGCTTCTCCGCCAGGGACCTCACTCTGCAGCAGCCTGGGCTGATGCGGCCATCATCAATCCATGGACCATGTATCTGATGTATGGGGATAAAGATATTCTGAAAAAACAGTACAACAGCATGAAGGGATGGATTGACTTCATGCGTGCCCATGCTGTTGATTATATCTGGAACTACAAGCTGCAGTTTGGCGACTGGGTAGCTCTTGATGCAGAAGAAGGCAGCTACTTTGGAGCCACACCAAATGATCTGACCTGTACGGCATATTATGCATACTCTACCGGACTTTTTGTAAAAATGGCCCATGCTCTTGGAAAAGAGGATGTGGCAGCAGAGTATGAGGAGCTTTATCATAAGATCGTAAAGAAATTCCAGGAGACTTTCTTCGACGCAGAAGGAAATATGACAGCACAGACACAGACAGCACATATTGTGGCACTGTATTTCCAGCTGACTCCTGAGAAATATATCACAAAAACGGTAGAAGGTCTGAAACGCCTTCTGGACAAAGAAAACGGACATCTGGTTACCGGATTTGTGGGAACTCCGTATTTCTGCCATGCCCTCAGCCAGAATCACAGCCTGAAAGAAGCTTACGATTTGCTTCTGAAGGAAGACTTCCCATCCTGGCTGTATCAGGTGAAAAAAGGTGCCACCACGATCTGGGAGCACTGGGATGGAATGAAGGATGACGGAAGTATGTGGAGTGCAGATATGAACTCCTTTAATCATTATGCTTATGGGGCTATTGGTGAGTGGATGTACCGTGCAATGGCCGGAATTGAAGCGGATCCGGAACATCCGGGCTTTAAACATGCGATACTCTATCCGCGCATTGGTGGAAATCTGAAGTACACCGCCGGAAAATATCATAGCATTTATGGTGATGTTGGTGTAAAATGGGAAGTCCAGGGGAAACAGATTACTTTAACTGTTCAGATTCCGGTGAATACAACAGCAGAGATCCGTCTGGATCAGGCAAAAGCTGTTCTGGAAAGCGATGGACTGACATTTGCCAGGGAAGCAGACTATATGGCTGCCGAAGCGGGAAGCGGTACATACCATATCGCATTTGAACAGTAATCATAACGCAGAATGCGAAAGGGTGATGAGAATATGGAAAAGAAAAAGAAACCTTCGGGAATACAGAAAGCGTGGAGACAGCTGAGTATTCAGAATCAGATTTTTTTATCCATGTTTCTTATCACCCTTTTGGGTGTGGGCGTTTTGATGAATATTGTATACAAAACCTCTATTGATGCGATTGAACAGAATTACAGGGCATCTTATCAGTCTACGCTGAAGAATTCCAGCCGCGTTATGGATATGAATCTAAAGAACATTGTAGACGTAGGCCGAAATTTTCTGAATGATGAAGCTCTTCAGCAGATTCTGAAAAAAGGCAATGAATACGGAGGAAGCAAGTTTACGTCCACAGATCGTGTGAAGCTTCGTGTGATTGCAAATGAAATGGCCAGTCAGCAGGTGTGGGTGAATTATATAGTATTTACGGATCTTTATGGTCATGTTTATCAGCTGAACAATGTGAACCTGGGTACTTATGATTTCTATAATTATTATAGTGATAAGGATATTCTGGAAGAAAGCTGGGTGAAACAGGCAAAGGCTGCGCAGGGAAAGGAAATTTTTTTCTGTGACAGTATTTTAAAAGCAGGAACAAAGAAAGGATTTTCTTATGCGAAATATATGATCAATCCCTCTGATGGACAGGGAATGGGCTATATGGTGGTGGGACTGAGCCAGAAGCTGTTGGGAAAATCCTTTGTTATGGGCAATGAAAGCTTTGATTCCAGTAACTTTATGGTTGTAGATGAGGATGATCAGCTGGTTTATTTTGTGGGAAATGAGGAAAGGGAGAATGCAATTATGCAATCCTATTCGAATCCGGGAGAGAACCATCTGTATCTGTTTTCTTCTGTCACCAATTCTACTACAGGCTGGCATATTGTAAACGTAGTGGAGAAAAATGAGATCAGTGAAGAGAGCAAAAATATCCGTCTGACCTCGTTTCTGGTAGCCGGCTGTGTTCTTGTAGTGGGTTTTCTCATGGCACGAATCATTTCCAGAACCATCAGCCATCCTCTGAAGCAGCTGGAAAATACCATTGCACAGGTTGGGGAAGGAGAGCGCCACATTACAGAAGAGTTTGACTACAGTGAAGTTGGCCGGATTGGACGGAAATTCAAGGAAATGGTCAATACGAACCTGGAGCTTTCCGAGCATCTTATGGCGGTGAAGCTGAATGAACGGGAAGCAGAGCTGCTTTTGCTTCAGTCTCAGATCAATCCCCATTTTCTTTATAATACACTGGATTCTCTGTACTTTGTTGCAATCATGCATGGGGATGACCAGATGGCAGAAATGGTAGAGGCACTTTCTGATAACTTTAAGCTGGCGCTGAATAATGGAAGCAAATATATTAAAGTTGCGGATTCTGTGAAATGGATGCAGGGCTATATGAAGCTTCAGAATATGCGCTACAATAATCGTTTTGAACTGTTCGTGGATATCAGCAGAGAAATTCTTCAGCGTGAAACGATCACCTTTATTTTTCAGCCATTTATTGAAAATGCCATGTATCACGGTCTGGAGCCGAAGATTGGAAAAGGAAAGATTTCCCTTCGCGGCTGGCAGGAGCAGAATAATATGATTTTCACTATTGAAGATGATGGTGTGGGAATTGACGATATGTCCAGACTGGAGAATGGTTATGGAGTGCGCAATGTAATAGAGCGTATAAAGTTGAATTACGGGGAAAAATACGGCGTAACATTTGAAAGCAGTCCAGGCAATGGAACGAAGGTAACGATTGTGGTTCCGGTAAGATAAGGGATAGGGAAATGCAGATACAAGGAGGATTTTCATGTATCGCTTAGTGGTAATTGATGATGAATATATAGTTGTGCAGGGAATTAAGGCTTTAATTTCCCGCCTGAAGCTGGATTATGAGGTAGTAGGGGCTGCTTATGACGGAATCCAGGGACTGGAAGTGATCCGAAGTGAGAAACCGGATGTAGTAATTACGGATATCCGAATTCCGGGGCTGGATGGTCTGTCTGTGATCGAGGCGGCGAAGGAAGAATGTCCGGATACATATTTTATTGTGATCAGTGGCTATTCTGAATTTGTGTATGCGCAGAGGGCGCTTACTCTTGGTGTAAAAGATTATATTGATAAGCCGGTTACAGCAGATAAACTGAAAAATGCCCTTACCAGAATTGAAGATGAATGGGCGAAGACCCGCCATGAAGATAATCGTAAGGCACAGGCTAATCGTGAGAAATTCCTGGAATTGGAAAGATTTTTTGAGAGCAGTGTAAAATGTATTACAAACTGTGATGCTGCAGCATTTCGGGAAGAATGCCGGCAGACAATCAGATGCCTGCAGGAACTTTACCCGGAGTTGCAGGATTTTCGCAGGGAATTTTACAAGCATCTCTGTGTGCTCAGCGATGTACTGATCGAAAGTCAGAAGCAGGTGGAACGAGGGTCACTTGTCTCTTTTCAGGAGATGGTAAAATGTCAGAGCATAGAAGAAGTACAGGCCTATGGAAAAAGCGTTCTGTCTGATATCAGCAAGCATCTGACCGCAGACCAGACCGGAAGCAAACACAGAGTTATCCTGGAACTTCTTACTTATCTGGATGAGCATTATGATCAGGATATCGGACTTAGTGAGCTTGCAGACAGAGCTGGAATGAGCACGGCTTACTTAAGTGTTCTTTTTAAAACAGAGGTTGGCACATCTTATGTGAAATATCTGACGGACCTTCGCATAAAAAAGGCGAAGAAGCTGTTACAGGATGGATATAAGGTTAATGAAGTCAGTGAAATGGTGGGATATAATAATTACAGATATTTCTGTGATATTTTTAAAAAACACGAGGGCATGACTCCCAATGAGTATAAGGGAAACGTGTGGAAAGCAGAATGATAAAAACAGGATTTGCAAAAATGCACATATTCAAATTGCTGAATATGTGCATTTTGTATATTTAGCACAATTGAATGCCTGGACAAGTGAAACTTTTTATAAAAAACAGTCTAAAAAAACTGTACATTACCAAAAAAATTAGGCACTGGTAAAAAAACAGAACAATGGTATTATATAACCATAAGATATTTCCCGGGGATACAAAGAAACAAATTAAACGTGACCGAAAAGTAAATGGCAATCAAGAGTAAATTATAACAAAGTTCAATAATTTTGAAAATTCTGGAGGAATTTATAATGAAAAAGAGAGCATTAGCTATTTTAATGGCAGCATTAACAGCAAGCACAATGTTTGCAGTTCCTACATTTGCAGCAGATTACTCAGGAGAGGATCCGCAGCTTGAGAAAAACATCAAAATCCTTACCATCTGGGCAGAAGATAATGACAATGGTATGCTGTTAAACAAAATCTGCGAAGACTATCAGAAAAATGTAAACCCGAATTTCACATGGGAATATGAGATGGTTGCTTCTGACAACCTTCAGCAGAAAATTGCTACACTTGCAGCATCCAATGATCTTCCGGATCTGTTCGCTTACGAAGCAGGTGCTCCACTCAGCGTTCTCATCGATTCCGGAAAGGTTAAAAATATTACAGAAGCTGTTGACGAGATCGGAACAGCAGATTATTTAAACAGCGGTGCTGTTGAGCTTCTGAAAGGATTATCCGGAACAGATGATCTTTATGATCTTCCTCTTGGACTGAATGTAGAAGGCTTCTGGTACAACAAAGCCCTGTTCGAGCAGGCAGGATGCGAAGTTCCTACTACATGGGATGAGTTTGAAGAGGTTCTTCAGAAACTTTCTGATGCGGGTATCCAGCCTCTTACAACTGGTGGATCTGACAAATGGGGTGCAACCCGTCTGATCAATGCATACGCAGTAAGAACCGCAGGAAACGACATTATGACAAAAGCAGCTGACGGCGAAGTTCCTTATACAGATGAGAAACTTGTTGCAGCAGCTGATAAGATTGCAGAGTGGGCAGAGAAAGGATATTTCGGAGAAGGTATCACAACAGTTGATATGAATACAGCTGGTTCCATGCTGATGAGTGGAAAAGCAGCTATCTTCTACAATGGTTCCTGGTTTACACAGAACCTGACAGATGATTCCCAGAACCCGGCAGGCGAGGACGGAATCGGATTCTTCAACATTCCGGTTGCAGATGAGTCCATCAGCTCCGCTACTTCTTACTCTATGAACTGTGGTAACATTCTTGCACTTGACAACGACAAATATGATGAGGCTACTGGCTGGTTCCTGAAATACTTCATGGAGAACATCGGAAACGTAGCTATGGAAGATCAGGGAACTGTTAAAGGCTACACATATGATGTTGCAGCAGATGATATGGATAACTACACCAAGCTTGTTCTTGACGAGATTGACAAATCCACAGAAGGATTTGCATGGTGGGAAGCAAAAATGCCTAGCGAAATCTCCAAGACAGCTCAGGAAAATGTACAGCCTCTGTTAAACGGCGAAATGACTGGCGAAGAATATATGCAGTCCATCCAGGATGTATATGACATGCAGTAAGTAACAGCTTTGGCAATATAAGCTTTGAACTTCAAATGGGAGTGTTTGCCAGCAGACACTCCCATTTTTATGTTAGAAGACAGGATGTTAGATGTGGGAGCGCCAAAGGCGCAGAGCATCTGACTTTCGTATTGAAATCAGAAAGGAAGGAATTTTATGAACAAGGTATTAGGTAATAAGAAAGCGATATCCCTTTTCGTAGTTCCGGCATTAATTGTTTACACCATCATCGTAATGGTACCGGTTATCTGGTCGTTGTATTATTCATTCTTCAGCGGCAGCCCGGGACTTCAGTGGGAATTTGCCGGATTTGACAATTATGCAAGACTTTTTAGAGACAAGAACTTCTTAAATGCATTGACAGTAAACTGTAAATATGTATTGGTAGTAACCGTTGGCCAGGTTGGAATGGGACTTTTACTTTCCCTGATGTTTAAATTCTGGCTGAGAAGATGCAAAACCATCGTAAGAACTCTGGTTTTCTTCCCGGTAGTACTTCCTACTGTTGCAGTAGGTCAGCTGTTTGCAAAAATATATGAGATTCAGCCAAACTATGGTCTGTTAAACTCATTGCTTGACTCTCTTGGTTTTACGAACCTTGTTCAGCCATGGATCGGCCAGTCCAGCACAGCTCTCTGGGCATTGTGCGTAATGGATATCTGGGTAGCCATGGGATTCTATTCTGTAATTTTCTATGGAGCACTCCTTGATATCTCTGATGATATCCTGGAAGCAGCCAGAATCGACGGCTGCGGTGGATGGCAGTTATTTAAAAACATTCTTCTTCCGCTTCTTCGTCCGATGGTAATTACCAGCCTTGTATTCAGCTTCTCCGGAACTGTAAAAATGTTCGAGTCTGCTATGGCTCTTACAAAGGGCGGACCTGGAAGTGCAACAAAATCACTGTCCATGTATATGTATGACGTTGCATTTACCTACAACAAGGTTGGTTACGCCAGCGTTATCGCAATCGTGATCTTCCTGATCTGTGTAGTTGGATCTCTTGTTATCAACAAATTTGATGTGAAAGACTGAAAGGAGGAAATATTATGAAAAAAGTAAAAGCAGCTTTTCGAGGAATTGTAATTTTCCTTCTTTGCGTAATTGAGATCTATCCGTTATTCTGGATGCTTACTGCATCATTCAAGAAACAGGCTGAGTGGAGTGAGAAGCCAGCTTATGCGTTAAATGATGGCTTTTATTTCCAGAACTACTCTGATGCATGGACAAGAGGACATATGTCCACATTCTTTAAGAACAGTTTGATCACTACATTAGTAGCACTTGTATTTATTGTATTTTTCTCAGTAACTGTAGGATTTGCTGTAACAAAGATGAAATGGAAATTCAGAAATGCAGTTGCACAGTATTTCCGTTTCGGTATCATGATTCCGGTAGCAATTGCTTTGATCCCGCTGTTCCAGATTTACAGCAGATCAAATCTGTTAAATACCAGAACATGTCTGATCATTACGTACATAGCATTTGGTCTGTCGTTATCCATTTATCTGGTTCAGGGATATCTTCGTTCCTTCCCGGATGATATTATGGAGGCAGCTGTTATTGATGGCTGCGGTATTTACAGACTGATGTGGCATATTGTAACACCGCTTATGAAGAACTCTATTGTAACCGTACTGGTTCTTCAGTTCTTCTTCAAATGGAACGACCTTCTGTTTTCCATGACATTCATCAGTGATTCTGCATTGAAGACTGTTCAGACAGGACTTCTGTACTTCTCTGATGAGTTTGGATCCAAGAACTGGGGTGCAATCTTCGCTTCTGTATCTATGAGTGTATTCCCGCTTCTGATCCTGTACATGGCACTGAATAAGAAACTGATGGAAGGTATGACAGCAGGAGCTGTAAAGGGTTGATTTTATGGAAGATAAAAGGACAGAGCAGTATAGACAGGAATTAAAAGAATTTGTAATGTCTCATACGGAGGATGTGCTTAAGAATCCGCGAAGCTTTATCCGTTACCCGTTTATTGATCCGGGCTCTGTTTACGATGGAAATGTATGGGACTGGGATACCTACTGGTCCGTATATGGCTTTCTGAATCTGGCGGATTCCTACCAGGATCCGTCTGTGAAGCCAAGAATTATAGAGCATGCACAGGGAAATATCCGCAATTTCTTCGACCATCAGCTGGAAGATGGATATATTCCCATGATGATCGAGGTGGCAGACTGGCCGGAGCCTTATCTGAATATGAGGCATAAGGAAGGCAAGATTATGAATATGCATAAGCCCTTTCTTTGCAGTCAGATGTGCCTGATCAGTGATTATACTGGTGATTATGCCTGGACGGAAGAATTTCTTTCAGGCGTGGCGAAGTATTTTGAATGTTATGATCACTATTATTTTCATGAAAACAGCGGACTGTATGTATGGCAGGATGATATTATGATCGGTATGGACAATGATCCGGCTACTTTTGGCCGTCCGCCATTTTCCACTGCCAATATTTATCTGAACAGCTTTATGTGTGTAGAACTGGAAGCTGGTGCCAGATTATACAGACAGTTTGGCAAGGAGGAAGCGGCAAAGAGACTTCTGGATAAGCGCGAGGCACTGATCGGTGCTATTCAGCAGGAATGCTGGGACAAACGTGATCATTTCTTCTATTCAGTTGATGTGGATATTAAGACAAGGAAATACGACTGGTTCCACCAGGGGCTTGGAGTTTTCTGGAAAACACTGCCCATCAAGATTCGTGTATGGTCCGGATTTATTCCCATGTATGCAGGAATTGTCACGAAGGAGCAGGCGGCAGACATGGTGAAACATATTTTTGATCCCGATACCTTTGGTTCTGACTTTGGTCTGACCACGCTTTCAAAGGATGAAAAAATGTTTGACCTGTCTGTTACCAATAACCCGTCCAACTGGCTTGGCCCGATCTGGCTGGTTGCAAACTATGTGGTATTCCGCGGACTTTTGAACTACGGATACCGCATGGAGGCGGAAATTATGTATAAGCGCACCATGCGCCTTCTGGGAGAGGACCTGGAGAAAACAGGATGTCTTCATGAGTATTACAATCCATTTAATGGAGAACCGGTTATGAATGGTGGCTTTATTAACTGGAATATACTGGCATTGAATATGGCAGATGAGCTGAAAGGAAAGAAACCAATGTGTCTGCCAGAATTGCTGGAAAAACAGGCAGAAAAGCAATCGTTATAATAAGATTTTTCTGCTGTGAGGTAAGTAAATACAGGAAAAGGATTGCAGAATACGTGAAATTTTGCAGTCCTTTTTTGTTTGACCGGTAAAAAACATCTTTCTGAAACAAAGTGTGTACAAAAAAATTTAAATAGCTTATACTTAGAATGTGTTTTAAGTTTATTTTGTAAAATGAAACAGATAAAGGAGCAAAAACATGATTCAGAACCCGATTCTTCCGGGATTTTGCCCGGATCCAAGTATTATACGTGTTGGAGAAGATTATTATATTGCAAATTCAAGCTTTGAATGGTGGCCTGGTGTGAAAATCTATCATTCTAAAGATCTGAAGCATTATGAACAACTGCCATCGCCGCTGAACAGAATGAGCCAGCTTAATATGGTTGGTGAGGATGATTCCTGTGGCGTATGGGCACCGGATATTTCCTGGGACGGGGAATACTTCTGGCTGATTTATACGGACGTGAAAACTCGTACCGGAGGACTTTTTAATACCCATAATTATCTTGTAAAATCAAAGGACATCCGTGGCGGCTGGTCTGAGCCGGTTTATCTGAACAGCTCAGGTTTTGACCCATCTGTATTTCATGATACAGATGGCAAAATGTATATTGTGAATATGATCAACAATTTCAAGGGAATTCTGGTGCAGGAGTATGACCCGGTACAGGAGCGCCTGGTAGGGGAAGCGAAAAATGTTTTTCCGGGAACCGGAAGAGGCTATACAGAAGGACCACACATTTACCATATTGGAGAGTATTATTATTTGTTAATGGCAGAGGGAGGAACCGGTTACGACCATATGGTGACAATGGCCCGGGCGAAATCTATCTGGGGACCTTATGAGGAAGATCCGGGTAACCCTGTGCTGACCTCAGATATGGAGAATCCAGATGAGCTGCAGCGTTGTGGGCATGCAGATATTGTATGTACCCAGAAAGGTGAGTGGTATATGGTACATCTTTGCGGTAGACCACCGAAAGGCAGCGGACAGTGTGTATTAGGCCGTGAAACGGCAATCCAGAAAATGGTTTGGAACGAAGAAGGCTGGCTTAGAATGGCCTGTGGCGGCAACTTCGGGCAGTGGGAGACAGAAGAGCCGGAAGGACTTGTTGAGTGTCTTTTCCCGGAAGAAGCAGGGAAGGATTACGGCAGGGACGATTTTGATATTGAGATTTTAGCACGTGGAAAATCTGGCGGTGACTTTGAGAACAATACAAGTAAAAACAAAAGCTCAGAATATCTGGATGTGCGCTACACCTCCCTGCGCCAGCCCTATGACAGCTACACAAGTCTGACGGAGCGTCCGGGCTACCTGCGCCTTTACGGTCAGGAATCCCTGAATTCCTGCTATGACGTAAGCCTGGTGGCAAGGCGGCAGATGGAGCGCCATGTCCAGGTGGAAACATGCGTTGAATTCACCCCGACCTGCAGGGAGCAGATGGCAGGTCTTGCCTACATGTACGATACCGGCAATTTCTATCTTCTGATAAAAACCAGAGACGAAGAGTTTGGAAATCAGAACCTGGATCTGAAAAGACCAGCCAAACTTCGTCTGATAAAAAGCGATCACTTCGATGTCACGGATGCGATTCCGGAAATTGATATTCCAGAGGATGAACCTCTGTTCCTGCGGGTTGTGACTACCCAGGAGGGGCTATATGCGAAATTCTTTTACTCATTGGATGGAAAAGAGTATAAAGAACTGGCGGAACTGCCTACCAAAATCCTCACAGATGAGCAGAGTGACGGTTTCACTGGGGCACACTTCGGAATGTATTGTCATGATATGACCGGGCTGAGACGATATGCGGATTTTGATTATTTTGAGATTATAAAAACTGAGTAACCGCTATATAAATATCAGGATAATACTACATCAAAATGGTTTTCACCAGAATGTGCTATAAGCTGCTTTCCGTTTGGTAGGTAAACCAGAAGAGTGGTTTGAAATGGAACAGAAACCTGAAAACGCAGGTGAGTCTGTGTATTGTATTCCCATTTTATTTTATAAGTGCCCTGATAAGTTGAGATTTTCCCCTCTGCGTATCCCAGACGTGCGTCTGGCATTGGTGCAAGAAACAGATTTCCTTCTTTGTCAAAACGGAAACCACAGAGATATTCGTACATCCATCCAGCAACACATCCATAAGCATAGTGATTCAGACTATTCATATCAGTTGGGCTGATGCGACCGTGTTTATCAAGGGAATCCCACCGTTCCCAGATACTGGTTGCTCCAAGTTTTACTTCATGTAACCATCCAGGATAGTCTTCGCTTAGAAAAATATCATAAGCTTCTTTGCTCATTTGGCATTTGCAAAGGGCTGGAAGGAGAAAGCGTGTACCAATAAAACCTGTACTTAAATGCATATTGTATTTTTGTAAAGTTGCGTAAAACTCTTTGCATAGCTGAGCTTTTTGTTCAGGAAGATGCAGTTCAAAATATAAAATCAAAGCATAAGAAGTTTGTGTCTGAACTCGGTTTAATGAGCCGGAAGGAGACAGAAATTCTTGTATAAAAGCATTTCGGATTTGTTCTGCTTGTATTTTGTAGTCGTTTTCTAATTTGAGAAAATCAAGTACATGTGCAGTCTGTTGGCATAAAAGAGTTGAGTAATAATAGTATGCACTTGCAACAAGTCCGGTATCTGTAAGTCCTGCTAAGGAATTCTCCTTTGGATTGTCCAACGCTAACCAATCGGCCAGCTGATGATCATTATCCCAGAGAAATTCTTTTCCACCAAGCTGAACACGGAGATTTACATAATTGTTCCATGCGGACATAGCTGGAAAATGGGAAGATAACATTTGCTTGTTATGCGTTCTTAAATAGATTTCCCATGGCAGAACAGTTATGGAATCTCCCCATGCACAAAAACCAATTTTTCCTAATGGCTGATCAGTATCAGCCGAAGGTTTTGGTTTTGGAAGGGGGGCGTATAAAGGAACCAGACCGTGTAAAGCTTTTTGTTCTAATGCGAGATTTATCAGGTAATGGTTTAAAAAGGCAGCAGAATCCATATGGAAACAGGCTGTTCGTGCAAAAATACAGATATCTCCGGTCCAACCCAGACGTTCGTCACGTTGAGGGCAATCTGTAGGCACAGAGAAAAAATTACATTCTTGTGAGCGCTTTGTATTTCTAAATAATATATCAATTTCCTTTCTGGAAGTCTGGATGTTGCCGGTTTCGTGTAAAGCAGACATCAGACGAAAAGCTGTGAAATTCTGTGGATTTGGTGGAAGAGTTCCTGTTACCTTCACATAACGGAATCCATAATAGGTAAAATGTGGTCGTATCCATTTTTGTGTACAGATACCTTTGTAGGAAAATTGAGCCTTTGCAGTTCTTAAATTATCACGATAAAATTCTCCATTTTGTAAAAGCTCACCATATTGCAGCTGGAATTCTCCATATCCATCAAGATAACATTCAACCCAGCCGGTAATCATTTCCTCGAAATCAAGAATCAGATCACCAGAAGGTGTATAAAACATATTTTTTACAGGGTATTGTTTAGTTTTGATAATTGGAAGATCTGTGCGTGGTTTTAGGTTTGCTGGAGAAATTAATGTATCGGGAAATAAAGAATTCTCTGTAGTATGGGTTGAAGGAATTAATATTTTAAGTGTTGCAGAGCTTTTGGGGGATGTGGTATCAATGGATTCCCCATCATAAATGTTGTTTAGAAAAATGTTGCTTCCTGAAGCTTTCCAGGAGCTATCGGTATATATTTCCTTGGAAGTACCATCTGTAAACTCCAGCGAAAGAATTGCGGTTAGCATTTTTTTGTTACCATAGAGGTTTTCGTAACCGCCGCCGAAAGAGAATCGTCCCATATACCAGCCGTTTCCCAAGAGAAAACCAATCTGATGTTCTCCGGCAGAGAGAAATTCAGTAATGTCGTAGGTCTGATATTCATTTATAAAATCATAAGAATGATAACCGGGTGACAGATATTCTTTGCCGACTTTATTTCCATCTAAATAAGCTTCGTAAAGGCCAAGTCCATATGCATACAGCCTGGCTTTGCGGATGGGTTTATTTGTGGTGAAATTACGAAAAATAAATGGCATAGATTGATTTTCAACATGGGCAGTCAGCCATTTTGCGGGCCAGTCACCTTTTGCTCTGGCAGTTTCGAACCAGGTAGGAGCACTGAAAATATGCTGCTTATTCAAAAGTGCAATTTCAACCTGCCAATAATAACGAATGCAGGGCTCAGGGATGAAGTTGGGCTCATAAAAAGGCTGATTCCAGGAATAAAGAGGCTGACTATCAAATACAAGAGCTGATGCTGCAAAATTATTTTTGAAAATTCGAATTCTGGTATAGAGACTGCTATCCTGCGGTTCAAAATCGCTACATTCCCAAGAAAAATGAAGACTGGAAAAATCCCATCCAAGAGGTTGAAATATATGGTTGGTTTGAAGGTTGTTGATTTTCATTATATAAAATCTCCTTTAAAATCCTGCAAGTTTACATATACGAGTTTTGCATAGGCGATTAAAAATAGCAATTACCCGTCCTACGCCGATCATTGCAATTATGGTGCCGATTCCGATTCCAGTCAACTGATGTGTAAAAATCAACCCGATGAGGCAGCTGATTCCAACACTGGAAAAATCGATAATATTTTTTCCAAGCCCCATGCCTTTTTTTGAAACCTCACCAACTGTATGGGCGAGTCCATCGGCCGGATTGGGGATAAAATTCATATTTACCATCATGGCAGCACCAATGCCTGTGAAAACAATAGCCACAAAGAGGAGAAACAGATTTGGCCAGAGCTGGGAATAATTCATGGTAAGAATATTGCCGAAGAAATTCAGAAGGAGACTGAATACCAGACTGAATGGAATCTGGAGTAAATCAGCCCAATGATAATCCGGTCTTCTTAAAATAAATTCAATTCCCACGAGAACAGAATAAACCAAAAAGGTCATGGCGGCGAAATTTAATTTCCATATGGAGGCTATGGCAAAAGGCACAGATATGATAGGCGAAACTCCAAGCCCGGTTTTTGTGCTTAAAGTGATGCCAAAAGCCAGAAAAATACAACCCAGGATATAGAAAAATGTACGGTAAAAATTGCAGGTTTTTTTCATTTACATGCTCCTTATAATTCGTTCTTTTCAGCTGGCCGTACGGAAAGATTACTGCGAATCTTGATAATAGCATTGGTATAATAGTATTCACGAATTGAATCTGGCCCGTTAGTTATTGCATTGAAAAGAATGTCAAGAGGTTTGCTGCCTTGATAACCAGGCTCTTGATCGATGGTTGCAGCAATAACACCGGCTTCCAAAAGCTGTTTGGTGGCTGGTGTGCAGTCATTGGAAATTACTGTTATCTTGCGGTTGCACTCTGTAACAGCACGGCAGGCGGCACTTACGCCTGCAGCAGAAAGATAGAGTGCATTAATTTCAGGGTTTTCCTTCAGGACTTTGCGAGTGATCAAATAACTTTCCACATCATCATAACAATTGTTGGAAACAGTAGCCAAAATCTGTGCATCGGGATAATTATCCCGAAGATAATTCTGGAATCCAGCGTTACGCTGGGTGATACACATAATGTTTTCAGAACCGCTGATGATGCCTACTTTTGCCTTTCCGCCAGTGATCATTCCCATAAGATTAGCGGCAACCTGTCCGCATTGATAAAAATTACTGCCTACATAGGCAATACGTCCGGAATCCGGAATATCAGTATTACAGGTGACTACAGGGATTCCCTGTGAAGAAATCTCCTGAATTTTATGGGCGATTTCAGCTGTGTTATATGCTGTAATAACAATTCCGTTGTATTCATTAGCAACAAAATCGTCCAGAAGCTCCAGCTGTTTATTGATCTCATTTATTGGAGTGAAACGGATGTCTACTGTTACACCAAATTCTTCAAGCTCCAGAGCTTTTTTACGGATTCCCTTTTCCACATCAGCAAAAAACGGATTATAATTATTGGGTGAAATAAGGATAAAACCAAATTTCAGCTTCTTTCTGCGTACTGCAAGATTTTGAGCTGCTTTATTGGGGAGATAATTCAGAGCTTCCATAGCAGCCCGGACCTTCTTCTCTGTTTCAGGGCTTACTCCGCCTCGATTGTTAAGGACTCGGTCTATTGTACCCCTGGAAACATTTGTAATTTCTGCAATCTGTTTGATCGTAGCCATAAAAATACCTCTATACATTTTATTATCGTTGATTAGAACTAAATTTGAATCTGTAAACTCATTATAATTGGTATTTCGGTGCATGTCAATTGAAAAAGTGAAAAATATGTGCGCGAGCACGAAAAAGCACAAAGCACGATAGAAAAATATATGCAAATAATTAAAAAGAAGCAGTGCATATTGCATTATATACAAAAAATAGAAGACAATAATGTTGAAAATGACAGTTTTATATAAGGGTATTGACAGAGACAAGTTGATTTGTTATCATCAAGCCATCAAGTGAACGAGCACGAAACAAATCTGATAAAGCCGCGGAAAAGATAAGTAACGTGCACGGGCAAAATCGAAACGAAAAAATAAACAAAAGAAAAACAAAGGAAATCCAGGGAGGAATTTAAAATGAAAAAAAGATTAGCAGTAGCAGCTATGGCAGCAGTTATGACAGTATCCATGATGGGAATGACATCTGTGGCAGTACAGGCAGATGATACAGTTAAGATCGTTACAATTGGTGTACAGAGCGGTGGCTCTTACTGGGGAAACATTGAGAAAGGATTTACAGAAGCCTGTGAGGAGCTTGGCTGGGAAGGTGATTACTGGACTCCACAGAATGCAGGAAACGATTCTGAGATGGTTCAGCTTGCTGAGAACGCACTGACTCAGGGATATGACGCTATTTGCATGGAAATCAATGATCTTGATATGTACGGTGACGTGATCAGCCGTGCCAAAGAGGATGGCGTGAAACTGATTTCCCTTACAGATGTTGGAGAAGAGAACTGTGATGCATTCGTAGGAATCGACTCCTATGCAAGTGGATATTCACAGGGGGAAAAAATTGCAGAATTTGCAAAACAGCTGGAATACGATTCCATTAATTATGTAACCCTGATGTCAACAACAGACAATGCTTCCCAGCTGAAGAACAGACAGGGTATTGCAGATGCAATTGCTGAAAACTTTGACGGTGAGGTCAACGAGATTGACATTGCAGCAACTGACAGCAATGCAGCAACTGCACAGGACAAATTAAGTGCTTTCTATCTTGCAAACCCGGATCTGAATGCAGTAGCAAGTGTAGACCTTTATGCTGCACTTGGAGCAGCTCAGTTCGTAGATGAGAACGGCTTAGAGGGCAAATTCATTGCTACAGGTCTTGAGCTTACAGCTGATGCATTTAACCGTGTACTGGATGGTGATTTAATGGCAACCTCTTCTGTAGACTCTGTTGGTATTGGTAAAAACTTCTGCTATGTAGCACAGAAAATTTTAAATGGTGAGGACTATGATTACAGCAACCCGGCAGAGAAGATTTGGGTACTTCCGGATGAAGTGGAGAGCTACTGCGCGGAGAACGGAATTGAGTTAAACTAATAAAAAAATAAGCTTCGTTTAGAACCGTTTACGGTGTTTCGCAAATGATGTCCCGCCTTACGGCGGGGTATTTTATACCAAAAATTCGGCATAAATCGAGCCAAAAAGGAGAAATTATGGAAAAAAAGAAACCTTCATTAATAAAAACTCTTTTTCAGATTAAAGAGATCAGCGTAATACTTCCACTGGTAGTTCTGGTAATCGTAGCGATGATTGTGAATCCGTCGTTCCTCAGAATGAGCAATATTCTTGATATTTTAAGAACATCAAGCTTCAACGCGATGATTGCAGTTCCTCTTACTTTCCTGCTTGCATCCGGAAGAATGGATCTTTCCATCGCGGCAACCACCACACTGGGTGGTCTGATCGCAGCAATTGCAGAGACAAATGGTGTTCCTCTTGTATTTTCCATTCTGCTTGCCCTGTTAGTAGGTGCATCAGTAGGTGTACTGAACAGTATTCTTGTTGAAAAATTTGAAATGCTTGGTTTTATTGCAACCATGGCAACCTCTTATGTAGTAAAAGGTATCGCTTCTGTTATCACAAATAATAATCCGGTAAGTGGTATCTCTGATGGTTTCCAGGCAATCGCAAAAACACGCGTTGGCGGAAGCATCTGGATCACAATTATTTATGCTCTTGTAATTGGCGTGGCAGGACAGCTGATCCTGAACAGAACCAAATATGGCCGTGCCACACTGGCTGTGGGAGGAAACCCGGAGACCGCAAACCTTGCAGGTATTGATGTTAAGAGAAGACATTCCGAGCTGTTCATTCTGGTTGGTGTTTTTGCAGCAGTAGCAGGATGCCTTCATTGTTCCAGATTTGCAAGCGCGCAGCTTACAGCCGGAAGCGGTACAGAGCTTACAATTCTTGCATCCTGTATTATTGGTGGAACAAGCCTTCGAGGAGGTACAGGTACTGTAACAGGTTCTTTACTTGGATGTATTCTTTTTGCAACCATCACCAATGCACTTCTGGTTATGGGTGTTCCGACCACATGGCAGAACGTAGTATATGGAGCAATTCTGATTATCGCTTTGCTGATTGATATTTTCAAACGTACCAAGATGTCCAAGGCGTGATAGGAGGAAACAAATGGGTGATACAATTCTGGAAATGAAGCATGTGACCAAGAAATTTCCTGGTGTCATTGCGCTGAATGATGTTTCTATCAATGTAAAAAGAGGTGAGGTTCTGGGAATCGTAGGAGAGAACGGTGCCGGAAAATCCACTCTGATGAAGGTATTAAGCGGAAGCTATACCAATAAAGAATATGAAGGCGAAATCTGGGTAAACGGTGAGAAACAAAGCTTTGCATCTGTTTCTGATGCGAAGAAGATTGGCATTGAAATGGTATACCAGGAAGTAAACGCCATGTACGAAGCAAGTGTAGCTGAGAATATTTTTGTAGGAAACCTGCCTGGAAAAGGCTGGGTAGATTATAAAAAATTATATAAAGATACACAGGATCTTCTGGATCAGCTTGGGCTTCAGATCAGTCCGAAAACTCCGGCTGGAGCATTGAATAGCGGACAGCTGCAGCTGATGTCCATTGTACGTGCAATGGCAGCGCATCCGAAGATTATGGTTCTGGATGAGCCGACTACAGCTTTGACAGATTCAGAGGTTGATATTCTTATGAATTTCCTGGAAAATCTGAGGAAAAGCGGTGTGTCCTGTATTTACATTTCTCACAAATTGGAAGAAATTTTCCGTATCTGTGACCGCGTTACCATTATTCGTGATGGAAATGTGATCACCAGTGGAGATATCAGTGAATTTAATCAGGAAACTCTGGTTCAGGGAATGATCGGACGTAAGGTTGAAAATATGTATGTGAAGAGTGCGCATCAGATCGGTGAGCCAACTCTTGAGGTGAAACATCTTTCCGTTCCTCATCCTACTATTGATAATCGAAACATTGTAGACGATATCAGCTTTTCCGTAAGAAAAGGTGAAATCCTTGGAATTGGCGGTCTGGTGGGAGCTGGACGAAGTGAAGCTCTGGGTGCAATTTTCGGCGAACTGGTACAGGGCGTTCATAAAGAAGTAAAGATCAATGGAAAAGAAGTGACCATCAACAGTCCGAAAGATGCCATCAAAGCAGGAATCGGTTTTGTAACAGAGGAAAGAAAGCGTACCGGATTTATTCAGACCATGAATATTCTTCACAATCTAAGTCTGATTTCCCTGTATGATCTTCCGAAGAAGCATTTTATTGACCGAAAAGTGGAAAATGAAAAAGCAAAAGCTATTTTTGACAGAATGCGGGTAAAAGCCCCTTCCATGAATACCATGGTTGTGAATCTTTCCGGTGGTAACCAGCAAAAGGTAGTACTTGGAAAATGGCTGATGAAGAATCCACAGATTCTTTTTATTGATGAGCCGACCAAAGGTATTGATGTCGGAGCCAAAGCTGAGTTCTATAAAATGATGGATGAACTGGCTGCTGCAGGTGTATCTATTGTTATGGTTTCTTCCGATATGCCGGAGCTGATGTCCATGAGTGACAGAATACTTGTACTTAGCAATGGAAAAATCACCGGTGAGTTCAGTCATGAGGAAGCTGCACAGGCAACAATCATGAAAGCAGCAATTGCGAATCAGTAAAAAGAGATGAGGGAAAAACATGGAAAAACAGGTTTTTAATCCATATTTGCCCAGCTATGAGTATGTACCAGATGGAGAACCTCATGTCTTTGGCAGCAGAGTGTATGTCTATGGAAGTCATGACCGTTTCAACGGAAAGGCTTTCTGCGTAAGAAACTACGTGTGCTGGTCTGCACCGGTGGATGACCTCACTGACTGGAGGTTTGAAGGGGAAATCTACCGGAAGGATCAGGACAGATACTTACCGGATGCAAAAGACCGCAGGCTTTTTGCTCCGGATGTGCAAAAAGGACCGGATGGACGGTATTATCTGTATTATGCCTTTGATTTTTCCGGGGTAATCGGAGTAGCTGTCTGCGATACACCGGCTGGAAAATATGAGTATTATGGAAATGTTCATTATGAAGATGGAACTGTGCTCGGAACCCGGGAGGATGATTATTTTCAGTATGATCCGGGAGTTCTGGTGGATACAGATGGAAAGGTTTACCTGTACACTGGCTTCCGGCCGGAAGGAGAGATGGCGAAGCGTTTTTCCTTTGCAAGACCTACTGCTCCGGGAGGAATGGTGACAGTTCTGGATGAAGATATGGTGACGGTGAAAATAGGGCCGAATGTGTTTATTCCAGCTGGTGAGGAAGCTGTTGGAACAGATTTTGAAGGACACGGATTCTTTGAAGCAGCATCTATCCGTAAAGCAGGGGAAACATATTATCTTTTGTATTCTTCGGAAAATGGACATGAGTTGTGTTACGCCACATCTGCAAGTCCATGCGGTGGATTTCGGTATAGAGGCGTGATAATTTCAAACGGAGATATTGGAATTAATGGAAGAACTGAGCCATTAAATTACACAGGCACCAATCATGGAGGTATTGAAAAAATCGGTGATCAGTGGTATGTTTTTTACCATAGACAGACCAATGGAAATCCCTATTCCAGACAGGGCTGCGCAGAGAGAATCCAGATGCTTGCAGATGGAAGTATTCCCCAGGTGGAGATTACTTCTTGCGGCTTAAATGGCGGTCCGCTTAAAGGCAGAGGCAGCTATAATGCAGGAATTGCATGCAATCTGATGAGCAAAAATGGAGCAGTCCCTTATGTGGCAAATACCCAGGTTTCCCAGGAACATCCTTATATCACACAGGATGGGGAAGAGGGAAAAGAACAGTATATTACCAATATGCAGGATGGTGCACAGGCTGGATATAAGTATTTTAAAATGAAAAAATTAAGTCAGATCGGAGTGGAAACCAGGGGAAAAGGAGCAGGAAAAATCCTGGTGAAAACAGAACTGGATGGAAATCCTGTAGCTGAGGTTGCCCATGCTCCGGGAAGCGACTGGACGACCTGTTATAAGGATGTACAGATTCCGGATGGAACTACCGGGCTGTGGTTTGTTTATCAGGGAGAAGGTTCCATTGAATTTAAAAGTTTTGAGTTGATCTGAAGAATGTAAAAGCGGACAGAGCACGATTAAAGTGGCAGATGTCCGCTTTTAAAATACATATCCGTTAAAAGAAGTACAGAGTCAGGAGGATGTTATTATGTTAAGAAAAAGACCGCTTACGTTCCCAACCGATAAATCGATTCGTGTGATCGCAGACACAGATTGCAGCTGTGAATGCGACGACCAGTTTTGCATTGCCCACATGCTGATGACACCAAGATTTGACATGTGTGGAATAATTGCAGAGCATTACGCTGAGCCGGATTCGGAGCAGAAAAGTTACGAGGAAATTAAACGTGTTATGAGCCTGATGGATGTGGAAGATTCCGGCATCAAGGTTCTTCATGGTGCGAAACAAGCAATGGTGGATATTCACACTCCCGTAGACAGTGAGGGTGCCCGTTTTATTGTAGAAGAAGCTATGAAAGACGATTCCAGGCCACTGTTTATCTGCGGACAGGCAGCCTGCACCAATATAGCCTCTGCATACCTTATGGAACCCCGGATTGCCCGGAAGGTCGTAGTGATTTGGATTGGTGGAAGACCATATCCGGAGGGTGGTTTTGAGTTTAATCAGAATAATGATCTGAATGCAGTAAGAGTGCTTTTCCAGTCTGATCTGGAACTGTGGCAGGTGCCTTTCAATGTTTATACCGCAATGAAAATCAGCTTTTTTGAAATGCTGAATCATGTTTATCCATGTGGAAAAATCGGTGAATACCTGGTGAAGCATACTATGGAAGTAAGCGGCGGTATTTCGGAAAATGTGATCGGAAGCAGGGGCAGTGATATGTCAAAGGGCGCTGCAATCACCTCTTTTGGCGGAGAATTATGGTCGCTTGGAGATTCTGTGTGCGTTGGGCTTATGATGAACAATACTCTGGGAAAGTTCCATATGGAAAAAGCACCAGATGAATTGGATAACCGTGGATTTTATGAATGGTCAGGACGAAAAGGAAGAGAAATACGTGTTTATGACACGATCGATAACAGATTTATAATTCAGGATATGTTTGAAAAGTTCCAGTTCTATTTTGGAAAAAATGAGATGAAATAGTGCCGGTTTTTAAAATAATAAATTCATACATTTTCTTAAGAAAATTGCATTGCAACCCCCATGTTTTCTGCGTATTATGGTAGTAGAAAGCATGGGGGTTTTTGTTCAAAAAGATTTATATTGAAACGAACATAGTGCAGCTAAAAAAATAGAAAGGATTACGAAATAATGAAATTGAATTATGCAAAAACAATAGAAAAATGGGGCATTTTTGAAGTGACCATAAGCGGTCCAAAGGAGGGAAATCCATTTTGTGATCAGTGGATCAAAGGCACTTTTTGCTGTAAAAATGAGAAGAAAACGGTAGATGGTTTTTATGATGGAGATGGTGCTTATAAAGTAAGATTTATGCCGTCTTTTACAGACAAGTATACTTTTGAAATTGAGGCTTCCTTTGATATTAACGCGGGGGAAGAAGTGCCGGATGAAGAAGCGCCTGAACATAAGCTAGGAACTGCTGATGGTGGGAAGGCAGCAGAAAAATGTGCTGTCAGAAATATACTGACCGGAAGTTTTACTGTAACTTCTCCTTCAGCAGACAACCATGGTCCGGTTCGTGTTGCAGGTACCTATTATCTTGCCTATGAGGATGGAACACCCTATCACTGCATTGGAACTACATGTTATGTATGGAATCTGCAGAACGAAGAATTGCAGAAGCAGACACTGAAAACTCTGGAAGAAAATGCTTTTAATAAGATCCGCTTCTGTATTTTTCCCAAGCACTATGACTACAACCTTCATGAGCCAATTACCTATCCTTATGAGGGAACACCCTGCGACAGCTCTGTGTTAAATGAGAATAATTTCGCGGAATATAATGGCTGTGCTCCGGGCAATGACTGGGACTTTACCAGATTCAATCCAGCCCATTTCCAGCATATTGAAAAGTGTATTCAGGCACTTATGAATCTGGGAATTGAGGCTGATCTGATTGTTATGCATCCATACGACAGATGGGGATTCTCCATGATGAAAGCAGAGGATGATGACCGTTACTGGAAGTATGTGCTGGCACGTTTTTCCGCATACCGAAATGTATGGTGGTCCCTGGCTAATGAGTATGATCTGATGCATGAGAAGACTCTTTCTGATTGGGAAAGATATGCCGGCATTATCTGTGAGAAGGATCCTTACCATCATCTCAGATCCATTCATAACTGTAAGGCATATTACGATTATAACCTGCCTTGGATTACCCACTGCAGCATCCAGAGAACAGAGACATACCGTTCCTCCGAGCTGGTAAATGAGTGGCGTGAGAAATATCATAAGCCTGTAATTCTGGATGAAATCTGCTATGAGGGCAACATTCAGTTTGGCTGGGGAAATATCAGCGGTGAGGAAATGACAAGAAGATTCTGGGAGGCATTCTGCCGCGGAGGATATCCGGGACACGGTGAAACCTATCTCAGCCCGGATCGTATTCTCTGGTGGTCTCATGGCGGCGTTCTTCACGGAACCTCACCGGATCGTATTAGATTTCTTGCAAAAATCATGGAAGAAACACCGGGACTTGGTGTGGAACCAATGCCTTGTAAATGGGATGAGGTTGCCTGCCGTGCTACCGGTTTCCCGGCGAGGAAAGATTATTTTATTTACTATTATTCCTTCATGCGGCCGGGCTTTCGTGACTTCTACTTTGATGATACTACAGAGTATCAGGTGGAAATTATCGATACCTGGGAAATGACTATTACAGATGGAGGTATCCACAAAGGTAAATTCCGCGTGCAGCTGCCGGGGAAAGAGTATATGGCAGTGCGCCTACAGATAGCGAAATAATAACCATATTCATACAAAAATCCCAGTTGTGTATGCAGCTGGGCTTTTTGAGCATAAAATTCTTGAATCGTTTTTCAGAATTTGTTATGATTCATATCAGAATTTATGAGAAATAAACAGAAATACTTTTAAACAGGGGAGGAGATTTTTTGGAAGAAACAAACATCAGTCAGGAGCAAAATCCATTGGGAACGGCTCCGGTAGGTGGTTTGATCGGGAAATTTGCAATTCCGGCTATTATCAGCATGCTGGTCAGTGCTTTGTACAATATAGTGGACCAGATTTTTATTGGCCAGGGCGTGGGGATGCTGGGAAATGCGGCTACCAATGTTGCATTTCCTGTAACAACTATTGCAACGGCGTTGGCACTGCTTCTGGGAATTGGAGGTGCGTCTAACTATAACCTGGAAATGGGTGCCGGAAGAGAGAAGAAGGCAAGCTCCATAGCCGGAACTGCACTTTCCACACTGGTGATTACCGGTGTGATTCTGGCAGTGGCAGTACTTCTGTTTTTGCGTCCGCTTCTAAGCTTATTTGGTGCAACGACAGATGTTATGCCCTATGCGGTGGATTATCTTGGGATTACAGCAGTGGGACTCCCTTTTTATGCATTATCCATTGGAGGCAATCATATTGTCCGCGCAGACAGAAGCCCCACATATTCTATGACCTGTGTTCTTACAGGTGCCATCATCAACACAATTCTGGATCCCCTTTTCATCTTTGGGTTTGGTTGGGGAATCAAGGGTGCTGCCTGGGCAACGGTGATCGGACAGGTTGTTTCCGGAATTTTGGTGATTATTTATTTTGGAAAATTTCGTAAAATGTATCTGGAGATGAGCATGTTAAAGCCTTCTTCAGAGTGCCTGAAAGCTATTATTTCTCTCGGAATGGCGTCCTGTATTAATCAGATCGCTATGGCGGTTGTTCAGATTGTACTGAATAATATTTTACGTTATTATGGCGGTTTATCTGTCTATGGAAGTGATATTCCAATCGCCTGTGTAGGAGTTATTTCAAAAGTAAATCAGGTGTTTATGGCGATTTGTATTGGAATTTCCCAGGGCTGTCAGCCAATCTGGGGCTTTAATTATGGAGCAAAAAAATACGACAGAGTAAGGCTTGCATACCGTTATTCTGTGACTGCATGTACGGTGATTGCCACCATATTTTTCCTTTGTTTCCAGCTATTTCCCCATCAGATTGTGAGCATTTTCGGAACAGGAAGTGACCTTTATTTCCAGTTCGCAGAACGCTATCTGAAGATATTTATGTTTATGACTTTTGCAAATGGAATTCAGCCAATGTCCTCAGGATTTTTTACATCTATCGGAAAAGCAAAGCTTGGAATCGTCATGTCCCTGACCAGACAGGTGCTATTTCTTTTGCCATTGATCGTTGTTTTCTCATTAATAATGGGAATTGACGGGGTGATGTATGCTGGACCGATCGCAGATGCAGCGGCATTATCATTGGCGATATTGTTTGCACGAAGAGAGCTTGTGGCCATGAAGAAATAATAAAAAAGACTGATATAAATGATACTGTACTTCAGGAGGTTGTTGGAGTCCGGTATGTTATATCAGTCTTTTTTATAAATACAGCTGATTAACCGTTAGGTTAAATCTGTGTCAGATATTAATGGCAGGAATGACTTCCGCAGCCATGATCGCCACAGCTGTGACCTGCTTCATGATCATGGTGATCGCAATGTACATTGGGGTTATAGCCAAGATTTCCTGCGAGTAATGCGTTTACAGCTTCATCAGCGTTGCCGCTGACACCACCGAAAAGACGGATTCCAGCCTGGGCAAGTGCATTCTGGGCACCGCCGCCAATACCGCCGCAGATCAGGGTATCTACGCCATGTGCAACCAGGAATCCAGCCAGTGCGCCGTGACCGCTTCCATTGGTATCGACTACTTCGGCACTTACAACCTTGCCATCTGCAATGTCATAGATCTTGAATGTTTCTGTGTGTCCAAAGTGCTGAAAAATTTCTCCATTTTCATAAGTAACTGCAATCTTCATAATGATATCTCCTTCATTTTGTAAATTTGATTTGGGAAGTGAACTATTAAATCGGTCAGCGGCTGGCAGTTCCTGTGAAAGGTCTAAGCTGGTAAGCGGAGTCTGTTTAGATTCCTTTCGGCAACAGCATTTCCCGCAGCGCGTATGCTCCCGTCCTTCGCAGAGCCGGTAATTTCCCCCGGCTATGACAAGGCGCTGTCCAAGGACGATGCACCGGGCAATTTTTTCCCGGGCAGTTTCATAAATTTCCGTGACAGTTGTCCGGGAAATGTCCATCTGGGCAGCACATTGTTCGTGAGTTTTCTTCTCCAGATCTACCAGACGGATGACTTCATATTCATCCAGAGTCAGAGTGACAGCTTCCGACTCTCTGGGACATTCTTCAGGAGAAAAAGTTTCATATTGGGGTGCCTGGCAGATTCTGCGGCATCTGGGCGGTCTGGGCATATATGTCACCTCCTTGTTTTCGACATATGTCGATTATAAACCAGAAGAAGAGAAAATTCAATACTATTATTTTCTGAGCGCTATTCAAAGTTGCTCCAATATGGTATAGTTTTGTTACTATTCATTTGCAACGCTCTGCGAGGTGTTTTTGGTGGATAAAGTTTACAGAAAACCAGAGAACTAAGTTTGCGTAGCAAACGCTATTTCTTGTGCCTGTCACAAAAAGGTTCGTGTTTCTGTGCGTCGCGAAGCGCGTTGCTGTGAAGGTCGTGGTTGACAATTTTTTTTATTTGGAGTACAGTCCAAGAAGAGATAAAATCGTTACTGCTCAAAAGCAATTTTTTTCTGGAATTTCGGGCACAATTGGAGCAGTAATGTAAAATTAACAGAAGAGGTACGAATATGCTGAAAGTAAAGAACCTGACTTTTGAAGTGAATGAAGAGGGGAAAAAGCGCTGTCTGGTAAATCACATCAGTTTTGATGTTCAGGATGGAGAAATGCTGGTAATCACCGGACCAAATGGAGGTGGAAAATCCACCCTGGCCAAGGTACTGGCTGGCATTGAGAAAGCAAACAGCGGAGAAATTTATCTGGATGATGAGAACATTACAGGATACGATATTGATCATCGTGCAAATGCGGGAATTGGCTATGCATTTCAGCAGCCACCCCGCTTTAAAGGCATGACCGTGGCAAGAATGTTATCTCTTGCAGCAGGAAAGAATTTAACGGAAAAAGAGAGCTGTGACCTTCTCTCAGCTGTAGGACTTTGTTCCGAAGATTACCTGAACCGTCAGCTGGATGGAACCCTTTCCGGCGGTGAAATGAAGCGAATTGAGATTGCCACAGTTTTAGCGAAGTCTCATAAAGTAAGCATTTTTGATGAACCTGAAGCAGGAATCGACCTGTGGAGCTTTTCCATGCTGATCAAGCGCTTTGAGGAGATTCATCGTGAGAAAAAGGAGTGCCTGATCCTGATTTCCCATCAGGAAAAAATCATCAATATGGCAGATAAAATCATGGTAATTGAAGACGGTGAAGTAAAGAAATATGGTACGAAAGAAGACGTTTTCCCAACCTTATTTCAGCAGGAAAAATGTCAGAAATGTCTGAATGAAGGAGGAAAATGTTGATGGTTAAAGTAGAAGAAACAACCCAGGGTGTGCTTGATAAGATCAGCGAAGGCTTTGCGCAGAAAGGTGCTTTTAATCTCCGTCAGAATGGTATTTCCATCTGTCACGGTGACAGCGAACATATCAAAATAAAGAAAAAAGAGGACAAGCCGGGAATCGATATTTTCATTGACGGGGAGACAAAGGGAGAGAAGGTTTTCATCCCGGTAGTGGTAAGTGTATCTGGAATGACCGATCTGGTTTACAATGATTTTTATGTGGCAGACGGTGCAGATGTTGACATTGTTGCAGGCTGCGGAATCCACAATAGTGGCTGTAATGACAGTCGTCACGATGGTATTCATACTTTCCATGTGGGTAAAAATGCTAATGTACATTACGAGGAAAAACACTATGGAGAGGGGAATGGAACCGGAAGCAGAGTGCTGAATCCCGTAACTAATATTGAGCTTGGAGAGAACTCCGTATTTACGCTGGATACCGTTCAGATCAAAGGTGTTGACTCCACAATCCGTACCACAAATGTTTCAATGGATGCAGATTCCAAGCTGTTTGTTCTGGAACGTCTGATGACAGATGGGGAGCAGAAAGCGGAGTCTGATATTGAAGTCTGTATGAACGGAGCGGGATCTTCTGCACAGATTATTTCCCGTTCTGTTGGAAAGGGAAACTCTTCCCAGGTTTTCCATCCGAAGGCTGTTGGAAAGAACAAATGTCACGCACATATCCAGTGTGATTCCATTATTATGGATCATGCAGAGGTGGGTTCTATCCCGGAAATCCAGGCGAAGCATGTGGATGCTGCAATTGTTCATGAGGCCGCTATTGGAAGAATTAACGATGAGCAGCTTCTGAAGCTAAGAACTCTTGGAATGACGGAAGCTGAGGCGGAAAATGTGATCATTGAGAATTTCCTGAGTTGATAAAAACTTAAACAGAAAAATAACTATTCAGTAGGTATGTACTATTTTGCGGAGGTTGTAACTGTGAAGGTGCTGAATAGTTACACAGAGAATATAGAATCTTCAGGTAGGTTTGGAAGATTTATGAAAAAATGCCAGGCAGCGTCGTTCAAAGACGCTGCCTGGCATTTGACATTATCTAATTTTTACGGATTTTTTGGAACTCCATTTGGAATAATATTTTTTGCCGCTTACAACTTTGTAGGTGCGGATCCGTACATAATATTTTTTCTTTGAAACCAGTTTCTTTAAGGTTGCGCGTGTAGCAGAGCCTTTTACGGTAAGGGTTTTCGCCTTTTTCATGCTGCTGTTCTGGTTGCCTTTATCGGAATCATCTTTACCGGAGTTATCTTTACCGGAGTTATCTTTACCGGAATCGTCTTTACCAGAGTTATCTTTACCAGAATCATCTTTACCGGAATCGTCTTTACCGGAGTCATCTTTACCAGGATTATCTTTTCCTGCGTCCGAGTCATCCTTGCCAGGAGCAGCTGTGATTGTAAAGGTTGTGTTAATAATGCCGGTGTAATTTCCAGCTCCAGTAATAGTTACAGTAGCAGTACCTTCCTTCACATTATCTTTATAAGAAACTGTGAAATCAGTGCCTGCCGCAAGTGTCTTGTCTCCGTATGTAACGGTAACATCCGGGCATTTCTCTGTTCCGTCACTGGTGTAGGAATACTGGGAAAGGGAAGCGGAATAGCGGCTGATATCCAATGGTTTAATGGTAAAGTCTTTCGTAACAGAACCAGTGTAATTTCCAGTTCCAGTGAGGATTGCGGAAGCAGTACCTGCATCCCAGTTGTTTCTGTAGGAAACGTAATAATCCTGGTTCAGGGTTAATTCCTTGTCCCCGCTTTTTACTGTGGCGGTTGGGTGTAAAGAGGAGCCTGTGTAGGTAAGGCTTTCATCGGAAAGCGTAACCGTGCAGCTGCTGATGTCAGCTCTGTTTATAGTAAAGGATTTGGTTACATACCCCTGGTAATTTCCAATTCCATCAATTCCAACCCACGGAGAATTGTAATAACTGCTTGGTTCAATGTTGTTGTGGTATGTTACAGTGAAATCCCTGTCTTTTACCAGGGTTTTACCACTGTGGGTAACTGTCACTTCAGGAGTTACCTCGGAACCAGTGTAATATGCCGGGGCAATGGAGAATCTGGCATTTGCCATGATCTACAATACAATCACTGGAAATGCAGATGCAGTAGAGGAAAATGGCGAGGCAGTCCGTTTGTACCAGAATTTCTGGAGATTCACAAAGGAAAATGTGAAAAGGGACACAAATTTAGTTTTTTATTTAAGATAAATGTGAAAAGGTTGAATGAAAAAGTAACTTCCACCATACATTGACACAGGTAAAATAAGACTTTTTTGCAGGACTAACGTCCATAT